>NZ_JAAHGU010000155.1:0-16411 GCF_010692685.1 Okeania sp. SIO2F5
GATGGCATTGTTTCCCCCGACGAAAACCTTTTTTTTTCAATCGAGATGATAGACATTTGGGACAGTGGATTGTTTTGAGCTTTCCTTGTGACACTTTAGATTTTACAGCATTCTCCACCCACCAAAGGCGCTTATAGAGATGCAAATACTTATTATTTGGTTGTTTTGCTTGGCGATCGCTCCTATCTTCCTCTACTATGAATAACTAATTTTTCTCTTCTCTTTTTTATGGGAGTTGACCTATCTACTTTTTTGTGATACTTAGGTTGTGATTTTGGTAGATATTAGCCTTTATTTCACTTAGTTCTTTAGCTTTTTGGTGTTCTTTAGTTGAATAAAAAGTCATGTGCATAGGCAAACAGATCCTAAAAATAAAATTTTATCAAAATTTTTGAGCCAAGGCAACAATCCTTCCCATTACCGATTTTTTTTATCAGCTTTAGAGAATGAATGTTTTTGTTGTGGGTTTATAGATAGCGATCGCTTCTAGAATTTTAGATATGATTGATACTTAGAGGATACGAACATGGAAAAATTCATCTGATTTTTCCTGAGCTTCACAAAATGATTTTCGGCGGTCTAGGTTTGGCTAGCTATTTCTATGACAAAAGAGATTATTAGTCTGAAAAAATACTTTTACCGGGTTGAATAAAAAGTCATGCGTAAGGCTAGCAAACCCCAATAATAAAATAGTATCATGGTTATTTAGGGAGTGCAAGGCAAAATCCATCGCCGTTTTTTTTGGAGCTTAATAAAATGATTGTAGGATAACAATAGAAGTAGCGATTGCCACAAGAGAGAAGAAAAAGTGGCAGTAAGATTTTCCCTTGCCAGAGGTTGTTCATTCCCATATACATATTCCATTGAGAGGCTGCACAAAATGATTTTCGTGTAGATTTCTATGACAACATAGACTATACTATATTAGTTACCCTCAAAAAAAATTCATTTTTTGCGTTGAATAAAAAGTCATACATATAGGCGAGCAATCCCTAATAATAAAATAGTATCACGGTTATTTAGGGAGTGCAAGACAAAATCCATCGCCGATTTTTTTTGGAGCTTAATAAAATGATTGTGGGATGAGAGTAGGTAATGTTATAGAAGTAGCGATCGCCACCAGGAGAACAGCAGTGGGAGGAAGATTCTCCCTTGCCAGAGGTTGTTATGTATATCTTTCTGAGCTTCACAAAATGATTTTCGCTATTTTTGGGGAGATGTAAGATAAATCTCTATTTATTTTTTTTGAAGCTTGAGAGAATGATGAGGTAAATAGAGAAAAGCGCATACAAGGATTCTGCCACGGATGTACGGATGGATGAACGAGTTTATTTCTACTTCTGTTGAAATTCCTTTAATAACCAAGGATAAACTTGACCTTGGTTTGTTTGGCAACTGCGCTGAAGTGCTTCTTCTAACAAAGAAATAGCTAAACCAGGCAAAACTTGAGACTGATTAATTTTTCTACTTCCTCCATTGGCAACTGCAAAAGCAATAATTTCTAGATTCTGTACGTCAACTATCCAATATTCAGAGACATTCATTGCTTCATACAACAAACGTTTTTCACCTTTATCATCTAATAGGGAGGTATTAGCAACTTCAATGACTAGGGTTGGTGGAGGATAAATATCTAGATCGATAATAGAAGTTCCCCTTGGAATAACATTTGCATTTTCACCAATGTAACAAGAGACATCGGGTTGAGCTTCTCGAAATCCAGTTTTGATGAATTACTTGTTGAGAATGAATAAATTCCAATACAGGCAATAAACTTTTTAACAACTCTACAACTTGACTTTGATCAAAAGCTCCCGACTCTTCTAATTCCTGTTGTAAATTTTGCCCGTCGATAAATTCTTGTACTAAATACTGTCGATTATCCTGAGTAAAATATGCTAAAAGTTCGGGAATTTGTGGATGTCTACCTAAACCATCTAAACGTTGAGCTTCTTGAGCAAATAATTCCGCAGCTTTTGATAAATATTTAGTTCCTTGTGCTTGAGGAAAAAATTGTTTAATTACACAAAAAGGCTTTGAAGGTTTATATTCATCTACTGCTTGAAAAGTTCTGCCAAAACCTCCTTGCCCGATAATTTTTAGAGGGCGATAACGTTCGTTTAAAACCAATTTTTCACCACACACAGCTTTGACAGAATATTGTTTCTGGTGGGTTAGGTTTTAAACAGTCAGGATTTAAACATTGAGTCATTTCAGTTATCGGTTATCAGTTTTCCAGTGCGACCATCTTGCTCGCCTATTTAATAATAATACCAAACCTGTTAGGAATTGAAATTATGTTCTGGGAATTGAAATTATTTTCTGACAATTTTAATAATATTCTGGCGCACTGGATAGCTCGCACTGGATAGCTCGCACTGGATAGCTCCCATTGGATGGCTCGCACCGTTTGCTGTTATTCTAATTATGAAGAGTTCCCGGTTGATTTATGTATGTACCTCTTTGGCCTGGAAAACCATTTCCCCTGGGAGCATCCTGGGATGGTAAAGGCACCAACTTCGCCATCTTCTCTGAAAATGCTACCAGTATAGAACTTTGCTTATTTGACAAGCAAAACCAAGAAACACGACTCACTCTGACAGAAGTAAGTAACTTTGTCTGGCATGGATATCTACCAGGTATTAGTCCTGGTCAAAAATATGGATTTCGAGTCCATGGTCCCTACGAACCATCCCAAGGTCATCGTTTTAACTCCAATAAATTACTAATTGACCCTTACGCTAAAGCAATTGATGGGGATATCCTCTATGGTCAAGAAATATTTGCCTATTCTTGGGATAATCCAGAAAAAGATTTAGCTTGCACTTTAGATGATGATGCTCATCTGATGCCAAAATCTGTGGTAATTGATGAAAGTTTTGATTGGGAAAACGACAAATTATTAAACATTCCCAACCACGAAACCATAATTTATGAAATTCATCCCAGAGGATTTACTAAACTCCATCCTGATATTCCCGAAAATCTCAGGGGTACTTATGCAGGGTTAGCACATCCAACAGCGATCGCTTATTTCCAATCTTTAGGCATTACAACGGTGGAGTTAATGCCAGTACATCATTTTCTCCGATATCCAGGACATTTGGTTGATAAGGAATTATCTAATTATTGGGGTTATGACTCGATTAATTATTTTGCTCCCTACTGTGGTTATAGTTCTAGCGGTAAAGCAGGGGAGCAAGTTCGAGAATTTAAACAAATGGTCAAAGCATTGCACAATGCTGGTATTGAGGTGATATTGGATGTAGTCTACAACCATACTGGAGAAGGTAATCATCTGGGTCCGACTTTATCTTTCAAAGGTATTGATAATGCTGCCTATTATCGCTTAGTAGAAGATGAACTCCGCTACTATATGGATTTTACTGGTTGTGGTAATTCTCTCAACGTTCGTCACCCCCAGGTATTGAAGTTAATTATGGATAGTCTGCGCTACTGGGTGACGGAAATGCACGTGGATGGTTTTCGATTTGATTTAGCTTCAGCTTTGGCGCGAGAATTATATGACGTAGATACTTTGGCAGCTTTCTTTGATATTGTGCATCAAGACCCGGTTATTTCCAATGTGAAATTAATTGCGGAACCTTGGGATGTGGGAGAAGGTGGTTATCAAGTTGGGAATTTCCCCCTCTTGTGGTCAGAATGGAATGGTAAATATCGAGATGCAGTTAGAGATTTTTGGCGAGGGGAAGAGGAAACATTATCTGAATTTGCCTATCGTTTTACAGGTAGTTCTGACTTATATGCTGCTAATGGTAGATTACCTCATGCGAGTATTAATTTTGTAACTGCCCACGATGGTTTTACTCTCAACGATCTAGTTAGTTATGACGAAAAACATAACGAAGCAAATGGGGAAGATAATAATGATGGAGAAGAATATAATCGTTCTTGGAATTCTGGAGAAGAAGGAGAAACAGACGACCCCGATGTACTAAATATAAGAAACCGTCAAAGGCGTAATTTTTTAGTGACTTTAATGTTATCTCAAGGCGTACCAATGTTATTAGGTGGAGATGAATTTGGGCGGACACAAAATGGTAATAATAATGCTTATTGTCAGGATAATCAAATTTCTTGGTTGGATTGGAATTTACAAGTAGAAAATTCAGATTTATTAGATTTTACTCGACAGTTAATTTATTTCCGTTGTCAACATCCAGTATTTCATAGACGTAAGTGGTTTCAAGGTCGTGCTATTCATGGTTCGGATGTAAATGATATAGGTTGGTATAATCCTGATGGTGGAGAAATGACTGAGGAACAATGGAATATTGATTTTGCTAAAGCTGTTGGTATATTTTTAAACGGAGAGGAAATTCCTGCTAGTGGCGAACGTGGGGAAAGGATTATTGATGATAGTTTTATGATATTTTTTAATGCTCATTATGAGTTGATAGAGTTTACAATTCCTCCTAAGTTTAAAGATATAAATTGGGTGGTTATTGTTGATACGAGTAAGTCTCGTTTTGTGGAGAATGGTAAGCAATATAAAGCTGAGGTTCCTATTCCTGTTATGGAACGTTCAATTGTTGTTTTACGGCGTTTATAAACATTCAGCTATTAGCAGTCAGCTCTCATATTTTTAAGGAATGAAAAATTATTTGTAAGCATTTAGGTATTAGCTATCAGCTCTCAGCTTTTTAATTAATAGGATGCATCTTAGATATTTGTAAAAATACTTTTTTTCTATTGCCTGTTGCCTATTGCTTTTTCCTTAAAAGCAATAAATTTTTGGCTTTGTTCAAAATTTAGATGCACCCAATGAATGAAAAAATCATTCGTTTAATTTTCTGTTCAAATTTGATTCATTATAGGTTATCTGGAATTGGTAATTTATCAAATGATATAAATGATATATAAGTATTGCCACTAACAAATCAATACAGTATGGGAGAAGCAAGAATTCAAGCTTAGGTATTGTATATCTATAGTCTTTTAGGACTAAAGGATAAAGAGTAGATTTTTCTATTCATGTTCAATAAAAAAAAATAATCTGGTACTTCAATAAAATGGCAAAAAACTATCTGAAAGCTTCAGCTAAAGCAGGTCGTGTATTTGCTGGTCCTCTAGCACCTCTTTTTGAAGGTGTTCTTAGTCTCTATGAAGATGAACAAATAGAAAACCGTGAAGCTAAACTAGACGAAATGATTAGCAAAGTAGAAAACGTGAGCCGTGAAACTCTTGAGGAAATATTTGAAGCTAGAACCGATATAAAGGAATTAAGAGAACAATTTATCTTGGGAATGGAAATTTGTTTTTCTGTTCTGGCTAAAAATACGGCGTTATTATCTAGCCCAGATTTAGAAGAAAATCTTCCTTTTTTGATGGAACCATATAGGGAAAAGTTAGAAGCAAGTGGGTTGATTACAGATGAAGTTTTAGCTGATGAACTTTATAAATTTTACGAGAAAGATACCCGACTTTTTTTAGCACATATTTCTGCTGATTTTCCTGTGGGAGAACTTCGTACTAATGAAGCTTTACCAGTTGTTATTTCCAACTTTTTAAGCAGATGTTCTGGTCAGGGATTAAATCAACAAGCTAAAATATTTAATGCTTTAAGTAAAAACAATCCAGGTAGTGAACCTTTAAAGGTAAAAAGCTTGATGCTTCAGGAACAAGTGATTAAGAAAATAGGGGAATGAGAAAATATTTATGGCTAGTTTATTTCAAGAGTTTCTAGAGAAGATTAGACAACGAAGTGGTAAATATGAAGATATTAAAGAGGAAATTATTAAGGATATTTTACAAGTTTATAAAAGGTCTGAATTATTTATAAATACTCTAGAATAAGGGGGCTTTGATATTAGTAAATTGAGGCTAAATGAATCTCTGCGAGTAATTTTATCTTATTTTTTAAGCCTATGTAATGGTCTAAATATAGACGAATTGCATAAAATTTTTAGTAAATTACATCAGAAAAATAAAGGTCTTACCTTATTAAAAGAAATTAGAGATATACTGGAACAAGATAAAAATCAAAAAATTAATATTTCTCCTACATATCCACTACCAGAACTATCAATACTACCAATATCAATTCCTCCTATAGAATTACCTATAGATCGGCAGGTTCCACAAAAACCAGAAGAAACTACTATTTTAGAACCAAATTTCGACCCAGAAATTTATGGTAAATTAGAAGATTTTCTGCAAAAAAAAAAGTGGAAAGAAGCTGATTTAGAAACTATGAGATTAATGATAGAAATTGCTGACAGTATTGAAAGTTCTAATCACGTTCCAAAAAATAGAGATTTGATAACACGGCTAGACAGTGAAGACATACAAAAAATACCTGATGAAGCATTAAAAATCATGGATAAACTTTGGTTTGAATACAGCAACGGTAATTTTGGTTTCAGTGTTAAAGCAAAAATTTGGTGTAAATGTAAAGGCAGGCCAGGAGAATTTAATTTTTCAATTTACAAGAACAAATTTGCAAAATATATCGGTTGGTATGATGGTAGAAAATGGATAGAAAGGTATGATGATTTTAATTTTTCTAGTGAAGCAAAACCAGGACATCTTCCTTCTTTAAGTTTTCCCGATCAAAAAAATTACCAAATCAACCGCATTCGCTGGAAAGAAACTTTTGAAGTTCTCTTACCACGTTTTTTTAATTGTGGATTAATCTAATAAATTAGGGTTCATACCAAAGTTGCTACTCTTAACCCTGAACTTTATGCTCAAATAGAAATACAAGGAAAATGGTCGGATGCACTGGCTCAAACCCAAATTAATTATCCTCAAATTATGATGACTGGTGGTAATAGTGGTTCAGGAGACTCTGCGTCAAATTTATTTAATTTATTGCAAATAGAACATTTAACTGGACTTGCAGGCAACCTTCAACTTAACCAAGGAACATCCACGCCATTACTTTCCAGATCGCCAACAACACATTCTCTTCCCCCAAACTTAGAAAAGAAAAGTTGACCAGCACACTCCGCTGAACTTAAGATTCCAATTGTTCTAGTAGTAGATACATCTAGTTCGATGTCTGGTGAACGTATTGATTCCTTAAATGCTGGAATTGCTGCTTTTAAAAAAGAATTTGAACCAAGTAGCAAAATATCCCAATCTGTGGAATTAGCTATCATAAATTCTAATAGTAATGGGCAAGGAATTCAAAATTTTGTGAATATGGATAAATTTGCCCCATCTCCTTTCAAAGCTGAAGGAGAAACGATGATGGGTGAGGGAATTAATTTAGCATTGCGAAAAATAGACAATTATCAGAATAATTACTAAAGCAATAATATTCAGGACTCTCAAAAACCTTGGTTATTTTATATTATAGGTATACCTCCAACTGACAGCAATTGGCAAACAATGGATAAGGAATGGCAAAAATCAGCGCAGCGTGCGAAAGAAGCGGCAAAGGCAAATAAACTCAATTTTTTTCTAGTCGGTGTTCAGGGAGTAGATATGATTAACCTCAGAGAAATTGCTTCTCCACAAACACAACCTAAGTCGCTCAATGGTTTGAAATTCCCTGAATTCTTCCACTGGCTTGCAGAGAATCTCAACACAGTTTCCAATAGTAAGCCAGGTGCTACTATTTCAATTCTCCCTATTACAGAATCCGCAAAAGATAAAGATTGATTATTAGACACTATTCTCTAGGGGCGAATAGCCATTCGTCCTTACACTGGTCTACCAAAATGAAAACCCTTGTAGTATTATTATCTTGCCTCAAGAGAATTTATAGGTAAGGATGAGCGATCGCCACACATCCTTAACTCTAAATCTACCCAAAACCACTATATATAGTAGTGAAAAACTATAACGTTGCATATATACAGTGTTTAGCCTTTCGACTTTTTTGTTTTACCCGCTGCTGAACTACTTCCGGAGGCGGACCATAATCTCCATTACTGAAATATACTCGCTCTACTATATTTCCCGGTTCTACTTCAATCCACAGACGGGCACCTCCAGCTTGACTTCTATTAGGTTGATGGGGTTGATACACTATCTGGCAAGGCCCATGAATTTTTACAGCGTGGCAATAATCTTTTTTACTTCCTACTTTTACGGCGACTGCTGTATGAGAGGTTCCATGGTCTCGGTTATAATCTATAGTCTTTCGCAGAACATGAATAAAAGTATTAGCTGTGCGTTGATTTTTATTCCAAGTGGGTTCAGGGCCACGACGACCAGGTGTAATTTCTGGCATTCCTCTATGATTTAGAGGAATTTGCCAAAGTCTTTTGACTTTACGCGCACCAATAACACGGCCAGTATTTAGCAGAAAACGCAATCTACCTGTCGAGATATTTAATAGAAAAGCTGCTTCGGTGGTACTCACTAATGAGACAGTCATAACTATAACGTTGTAGTTTTGAAGAATTTAACTAAAATGAAAAGGATAATTTAGATTTTTTTTTAAAAAAGTAATTTGATTTTAAGAGGTTAATAAATTAACAGATAAAAATGTTGTCTAATTTTAGACTACATTATTGTAAAAAATTCAACGTCCTAAGAATCTATAAATCTATGATAATTGGTAGCTATTATTCAGCAGAAAAAAATCAATGCCTATTTACTATTTGGGCACCTCTACGAGAAAAGTTAGCCGTACATATTGTACATCCCCAAGAAAAATTTATTGAACTTCAAAAAGATGAATGGGGATATTGGCAAGGAGAAGCAAAAGACATTGACCCGGAAACTCTCTACTTTTATCAATTAGATGGAGAAACTGACCGACCAGACCCCGCCTCTAACTGGCAACCTCAAGGAGTACATGGTCCTTCAAAAATAGTAGACCATCAACAATTTACCTGGAATGATACTTCTTGGCAAGGTATCCCCTTGGCAGAAATGATTATTTATGAACTTCATGTCGGTACTTTTACCCCCGAAGGAACTTTTGGAGCAATTATTCCCAGATTGCCAGAATTAAAAGATTTAGGCATAAACGTTATAGAAATTATGCCCGTAGCCCAATTTCCAGGCGATCGCAACTGGGGCTACGATGGAGTTTATCTATATGGTGTCCAAGATTCTTATGGTGGGCCGGATGGTCTAAAGCAGCTTGTTAATGCTTGTCATCAAGTAGGCATCTCTGTAATTTTGGACGTTGTTTATAATCATTTTGGTCCAGAGGGAAATTATCTCTGGGATTATGGTCCCTATTTTACGGATAAGTATCATACTCCTTGGGGAAATGCTGTTAATTTTGACGACGCATATAGTAATGAAGTCCGTAATTTTTTTATTGAAAATACTTTGTATTGGTTAGATAAATATCATATTGATGGTTTACGTTTAGATGCTGTTCATGCCATTTATGATATGAGTGCCGAACCTTTTTTACAACAGTTAGCTGCTAGGGTAGAAGAGTTTAGTAAAAATGATGGAAGGAAGCATTATTTAATTGCGGAAAGTGACTTAAATGATGTGCGAGTTTTACGTTCAAAAGAACAAGGAGGGTTTGGTCACGATGCTCAATGGTGCGATGATTTTCACCACTCTCTGCACAGTCTTTTAACAGGAGAAAGTTCTGGATATTATTCTGATTTTAAGAGTATAGAATCTCTGAAAAAATCTTATAAAGAAGGATATGTTTATACGGGAGAATTTTCACCTCATCGCCAGAGAAATCATGGTAATTCAACCCTGGGTTTTGCCGGAGAAAAATTTGTAGTTTGTATTCAAAATCACGACCAAATAGGTAATAGGTTAATTGGAGAAAGATTATCAGCTTTAGTAGATTTTGAAGGACTAAAATTAGCAGCAGGAGCAGTTTTAATTTCACCATTTGTACCGATGTTATTTATGGGAGAAGAATATGGAGAAGAAGCTCCTTTTATGTATTTTGTTAGTCATGGAGATCCTAACTTAGTAGAAGCAGTGAGAAAAGGTAGAGCAGAAGAATTTAAGTCTTTCAATTGGTCTGGAGAAGTGCCCGATCCTCAAGGTGAAAAAGTATTTATGGATTCTAAATTAAATTGGGAAAAATCTAGGGAAGGTAAATATGGAGTTTTACGTTCTTTTTATAAACGATTAATTGAACTACGGAAAAATATTCCAGTATTAGCTAAACTCGATACCTCTCAAATAGAAGTAAAAAGTTTGGCAGATAAAAATGTCCTATTGCTTCACAGGTGGGGACAAAAAAGTAGTGTATTGAGTCTGATGAACTTTGAAAAGCAGCCTGTGAGATTTGAACCTCAACTACCCACAGGAAATTGGCAAAAGCTGATTAATTCCTCAGACCGAGAATGGATGGGAGAAGGTGCTGCTTTACCTAAAAAATTATTATCTGGACAAACCGTGACGATTAATCCTTTAAGCTTTGCTCTTTATGAGACTTGATCGGAGCATTCCCCAGAGAACATACATTAGACCTCTCCTGAAAAGAGGGAGTAGGGAGAAAGAATTGATGATTTTTGCGGGATAATTGATTTTATTTTTGATTATCGTAGATATCTATTTTTAGGTTTAAAAGTTATGATGGCCAACATTACCTATAATTGATGGTAACGACTCAAAATATATTTTATTGACATTAGTCGAGTGTCAGTGAAATTCATTTCTCAATTTTAGTGTATATTGTTGAGTCTTGATTTA
This sequence comes from Okeania sp. SIO2F5, assembly GCF_010692685.1. Taxonomy (NCBI): domain Bacteria; kingdom Bacillati; phylum Cyanobacteriota; class Cyanophyceae; order Oscillatoriales; family Microcoleaceae; genus Okeania; species Okeania sp. SIO2F5. The sequence continues at coordinate 10,603 of NZ_JAAHGU010000155.1, forward strand.
ATACAATACTTAAAAATTCATGATAAATTTCCCAAAAAACGTTTTTTCTGAGTCTTTTCCAATTTTTCAAAAATTACCTCCTTCCATGACTTCCATAAGGGAAATAAAAGTTTTTAAGTATTTCTCTCGTTGCCTTTACTCTGGTGCTGGAGAAATAGTCGATCTTAGTTCAGGAGTAGCAGGAACAGTATATCCCTTTGCCTTGGAATTATCAAAAAATCAACAAGTATTAGAGAAAAAATCTAGAATTTATGCCTATGATGCTTTTACAACTCCAAAACAAAAAATTGCAGCTAGAGGAGGCAAAATTTATTTCTCAAATACTAGAGAAGTTCAAAAACAAGACTCCTACTTACACATATTTCAAAAAAAACTGTAAGACTTTGATTGACTATGTTAATGTTTGTGATGGAGATATTACTACATTGTCATGGCAACATAAACCCATTGAGATTATTCACATTGATATAGCCAAAAAATTAAAAGTATGGCAACACATTGTCAAAGAAATTTTTCCTCATTTTTGTGTCAATAAAACTATTGTTGTTAATCAATATTTTTATCGTTCAAGACTTCCTTGGTTAATTTATTCTACTGGCATAATCCTGCCCTATATTGAATTTTTATACCATGTGATTGATGGTGTTATATATTTTAAAATAGTTCAATAAAGACCATCATTTATTCTTGGTAAACTCGCAGAAGATAATTTTAGTATTGCTGAGAAGATATATGCAATCAATAAAATTACGGAGGTACTTGATGATTGTATTTTTGTAGGTAATATTAACAAGGATTTAATGAAAGGACTTATGGAGCTAGCAATTCCTTATATTTATTATTATTTTGGCAGCAAACAAACATCTTCTACCTTGGCAGAATCACTCAAGAATAATCATGCTATTGTCAAGCATTACTCGGGGTTCTTTCGGAAATTAGGCGTTTCTCTTCATTGAAGCTTAACTACTATCAAATTTTAATTATATTTGGGCTACATGAAGAATAAATATAAAGTTTAATATCTCAAAAAAATTTATCTGTTAAACGTGAAATTTTGAACTTTTAACGTAAGCATTCAGCAGTCAGCCATCAGCTATTTGTTATTAACTCATGATCATACTAGAGGGGAATTATCCACCAAGGAGAATTAAAATTAATTAATGAAATTGGCTATAACCTAACCTCAATTCTTGCTTGAATATGTTCAAAAGTTGATTGTTGTTTGCGAAGCATAACCTAGGAAATGCTAATAGCTGTTTGCGGAGCATGACCTAGGAAAAGCTTACCTTTTAAGAACTAATTAATCAACACTTATAGCAGTTTTCATGTTTCATAGAATACAGAGATTTTAGCTGAAAGGCAGCGGGAGCTGAAGTTTTGTAGTCAACATGAATGAAAACTGCTATATTTATATCTATATTAACTATGCGAATTCTCATAACGACATTATATAATTTAATCTACTTATAGTTTTGACTTTGGAAGTAGATCAAGTCGTAGTTTTATATTTAGCCAAACTAGGAATTTTTCAGATTTATCCTTTTCCTAAATGTTTGAAAAACAGATATTTATCTGTTAAACGTAAAATTATGAACTTTTAACAGTCAATTAATCACACTTAATTATCTCTATATTAACTATGCGAATTCCCATGACGACCTATAGAATTCAATTTACTCCTAATTTTGGCTTTGATTCAGCTAAAGCTATAGTTCCATATTTAGCGGAACTAGGAATTTCTGATATTTATGCTTCTCCTATATTTAAAGCAAAAACAGGAAGCAACCATGGATATGATGTAGTCAATTCTAATATACTTAATCCTGAATTAGGTGGCAAAGAAAAATTTGCTGAACTAGTCACAGAAATTAACAGTAATCAAATGGGATGGCTACAAGATATTGTGCCTAATCATATGGCATTTAGCAGCCAAAATCATATTCTGGTTGATGTCTTAGAAAATGGTCCTGAATCTCAATATCGTGACTATTTTGATATTGACTGGAATCATCCTTATGAAGGTATCAAAGGTAGAGTTTTAGCACCTTTTTTAGGTAAATTTTATGGAGATTGTTTGGAAAGTGGAGAGTTAAAACTTAATTACGGCCAAAATGGATTAACTGTTAACTATTATGATCATCAATTTCCGATTAGAATTGATTCTTATACTCAAGTTTTAACCTACAATATCGGCAAATTAAGAAATAAATTAGGCAGAAAAAACCAAGATTTTGTTAAATTACAAGGAGTTCTCTATAGCTTAAAATATATTCCTTCTGGAGCTGAGGGGAGAGAAAGGTATGACCAAATTAGCTTCATCAAAGGGATGTTGTGGGAATTATGGAATGAAAATCTACATATTCAAGAATTCGTTGAAGAAAATATAGAGACTTTTAACGGGGTTCCGGGAAAGCCAGAAAGTTTTGACTTATTAGATAAATTATTATCCGAGCAATATTTTCGTCTATCTTTCTGGAAAGTGGGTAATGAAGAATTAAACTACCGACGATTTTTTACAGTAAATGATTTAATTTCAGTCAGAGTAGAAGATGAACAAGTATTTAATACTACCCATGCTCTAATTTTAGAAATGTTAAAAGAGGAAAAATTTACAGGTCTGAGAATCGATCATATTGATGGACTGTACGATCCTGCTCAGTATTTAAACAGACTGAGAGAAAAAGCAAATGCTCCTTATATAGTTGTCGAAAAAATTCTTGAACCTAGCGAAGATTTACCTGTTAATTGGCCGGTTCAAGGAACTACAGGTTATGATTTTTTAAACTATGTTAATGGTATTTTTTGTGACCATTTTAAGGAAGAAGAATTCGACCAAATTTATTCTCGGTTTATTCAAGGTACTTCTAACTATGGGCAGCTAGCTGATCAAAACCAAAGGCTGATTATTAACAAACATTTAGCCGGAGATATTGATAATTTAGCTCACTTACTTAAAGATATTTCTAGTAAATATCGATATGCCAGTGATTTTACTATTTTTGGTTTGAAAGCTGCTTTAGTAGAAGTTATGTCGGTGTTTCCGGTGTATCGGACCTATGTTAGTAAAGAAGGGGTTAGTAAGGCAGATCGAGAATGTATTCAGAGAGTAATTGCTAAAACGAAAGAGAAAATTCCTTTCTTTATCAATGAACTTTTGAATGAATTGAGTTTTATTGAGAAGTTTTTGTTGTTTGAATTTGATGAACATTTAAACCAGGAAGATAAAGATAAATGGCTACATTTTGTGATGCGGTTACAACAATTTACCGGACCTTTAATGGCAAAGGGTGTAGAAGATACTGTTTTATATGTTTATAATCGACTTATTTGTCTCAATGAAGTTGGTTCAACTCCTAGTAAATTTGGAGTTTCAGTTGAAGATTTTCATGGATTTAATCAACATCGTATTGCGTATTGGCCTCATACTATGAGTGGAACTTCTACTCACGATACAAAACGTGGGGAAGATGTCAGAACGCGAATTAATGTACTATCAGAAATTCCTGGAGAATGGGAAAGTTATCTACAGAAATGGCAGGAAATTAATGCTCCTCAAAAAGATTGTGTAGCAGGTTTAGATGTTCCTGCATCTAATGATGAATACTTTTTATATCAGACTTTGTTAGGTGCTTTTCCTGTTGATGAAAGTGAATTTCCAACTTTTGTCGAAAGGATTAAAGAGTATATTATTAAAGCAATTCGAGAAGCAAAAGTTAATACAGGTTGGTTAAGACCGGATGATGATTACGAAAGTTCACTTATTAAGTTTGTAGAACATCTACTTAATAAATCAGAAGATAATGAATTTTTACCAGCTTTCCGACCTCTGCAACGTAAGGTTCAATATTACGGTGTTTTTAATTCTTTATCTCAGGCTTTTTTGAAACTTACTTCTCCTGGAGTTCCTGATATTTATCAAGGTACAGAATTGTGGGATTTGAGTCTTGTTGACCCTGATAACCGTCGTCCCGTTGATTTTGAAAAAAGAGCAGAGTTTCTGAAGGAAATTAAGACAAAAATAGAGTCCGATATTTTAGGATTGATTGAAGAACTTTTGCAAACTCCAGAGACTGGTAAGATTAAAATGTTTTTAATTTACCAAGCTTTACAGGCACGCCGAGAGTATTTGGATTTATTTCAAAGAGGAGATTACCAAAAGTTAATTGTTATGGGTAGTTTGAAAGATCATATAGTTGCTTTCTCGAGAAAATGGGGAGATAGTACAGCGATTATTATAGCTCCCAGATTATTAACTAAGTTGATTCAAGAAGGAGAAAATCCTTTAGGAGAACAAGTATGGCGTGAGACTCGAATATGTTTACCTTCTGGTTCTTCTTTGGTGTGGAAAAATGCAATTACTCAACAAAAACTTAAAGAAGAGAAAGAGGATACTTTATGGATTAGAAATGTACTGAATCATTTTCCTGTAGCATTATTAATTAATGAGCAAGGTGAAACAAATAATGATTCTGAACCAACAGTAGATTCTCAAAATTAAGTATACTTTGATTTTGAATTTTTAATTTTGAGATTTGATCAACATCAAATTTAGCCCGCCAGAAAACTTTTAGAAGGCGGGATTATCGCTGCGCTTGAAGTCAGAAATAGGAACTCAGAAGTCAGAACTTTTTTCTCTGAGAATTTTCGGTAATCATATCTCTATTTCTAGACGGAGAAATAGGGTGATGCGACCCCCGCTATAAATTTCATTTTAGCGGTTGAAAATTATAGCACTAAGTAAGTTGGTATAAATAAACCAAACTATGTAAAGATAAGTAAATATGGATAATATCTCTATTGAGTGAGGAAATTTATACATGGGGGCTCGTTTAAGGGTTTTTCTCACAAGTGAGCAAGACCGAAGTCTACAGAAGTTGAGAACTGCGGACGTACCACAGAAAGTCAAAGACCGAGCAGAAGTGATTAGATTAAATGCACATGGGTGGTATGTAGAAAAAATAGCTGCTCATTTTAATTGGGCTAGACAAACAGTAAGAGAAGTGTTACATAAATGGCAAAAATTTGGCTTACAAGGACTGTGGGAGTCACAAGGTCGGGGTTTAAAACCTAAGTGGACTGAAGGTGATATGAAATTTTTGGAAGAATGCCTCACCAAGGAACCACAGACATACAACAGTCATCAGCTAGCAGAGAAATTAGAAAGCGATCGCGCAATTAAATTGAGTCCTGATAGATTAAGTCGGATACTCAAAAAAAGGGGGTCATTTGGAAGCGGGCCAGAAAAAGTCATAAACAGAAACAAGATCCAAGAGTCAAAGAAATAAAGCAAGCCGACTTAGATCTGTTGCAATTGGCTGCAGCTACAGGAGAAATAGACCTCAAGTACCTAGATGAGTCTGGATTTTGTATGTGGAGCGAGCCGAGTTATACCTACTATTTTAAAGGGGAGCAAAAACGCCTAGAACAGACAAAGCGTCGTGGTCGTAGATTAAGCATTATTGGCTTTCTTCAACCTTTAATCAGTTTCGTTTACGGTTTAGTAATTGGCGGTGTAGACCGCAAGTGTTACATCCGAATGATGGAGCGTGAAGCCCAAGAAACTGCCAAAACTGGGCGTATGAGGATAATTGTTCAGGATAACGGACCAATACATAGATGTCGAGAGGTACAACAATTATGGTCAAAATGGGAAAGCCAGGGCTTGTATATATTCTTTTTACCTAGGGCGTGTCATCAATTAAAAAATTGACAAAATGGGTATTGTATGCTCTAGGTCGATGGCGATCGCTATGCTAATAAAATGACAGAAGCTGCCAAATAAATTCCTCCTAGGGCGTGTCATCAATTA
>NZ_JAAHGU010000156.1:0-16263 GCF_010692685.1 Okeania sp. SIO2F5
ATTTCTATAGAAAATCTCAATCTAATCTAGCAAGAAAGCAAAAAAAAGTATCTAGAAAAGAAATTGGGTCAAACAATTGGAAAAAAGCACAGAATAGAATAGCTAGACTACATCAACATATTGCCAGACAAAGAGAAGATTTTCACTATAAGACTGCTCATAAATTAGTTAAACAATATGACATGATTTCAGTGGAAAACTTAAATATTAGAGGTTTAGCAAAAAATACTAAACTATCAAAATCAATTTATGATGTAGGTAAATAATGAATAATGAATAATGAATAATGAATAATGAATGATATTAAATACGTTGGCTTCGGAGTAGTATAATTCTGTTGATCGTCATACAATCGGTAAGGGCAAATGGCAATTCGCTCCTACAATATAGACTCTTATCTTTAAAGATTAGATAACACCGATGCTACCGGATTTGATATGATTCTTTAATTATTCATTATTAATTATTAATTATTTAAGGTGTTCATGTAATAAAAGTTAATCCTCACAATACATCACACTCATTGCAGTAATTGTGGTCATAAAGTACTATTAGCTTTATCAGTTAGAACTCATTATTGTCCTAAATGTGGAACAGTTTTAGATAGAGATGAAAACGCTGCAATTAATATATTAAATAAAGGGTTAAACGAGGTGGGTATCATCTTGTCTGCTTGTGGAGGCTTAGACGGTGGTCAGCCTGTGTTCGCGCAGCGTTGCGCCAGCAAAACAAGAAGTTTCTTTGTTTGAGAAACTCCCGTTATAATCGAGCCATTTAACGGGAGAGAACTTCACTGGCGTTTATTGGTGATTTCATAAATATATATAAGGAAATCTGGAGATGTCAACAGAAAATCAGAGTTTAGAAGCAGAAACAAATATCAATTTAGAGCACGCTCAAGAAAGTGTTGAAGATATAAGTAAAACTCGTTTACTGCTTACTTTATGGGATTTAGGAGGAGAAGGAGAGACAGCAATAGGAGTAAAAAAAAGTGAATTAACTACTAGAGTTAAAAGGAAAAAATATGGTAAAAAAATAGGTAAATATCAAGGAGTATATGAGGAGTTAGAAAAATCAGGAGCAATTAGAATTGAGATAAAAAATAGAGCAGTATTAGTTTTTATTACAGATATAGGTAAGGAAATGTTGGGAAAGGGTTTACAAAATCCTGATTTTAATTTTGAAGGAACTGTAGTAGCCGCGAGGTTAGCAAATACGCTTTTGAGATGGATACGAGAAATAGGTAATCATAGAAATTTGAAAATGGAGATAGAAACAACGGCAATTTCCGAAATTCCTGAAGTAAAGCTACACGAAGACGAATAATAATGAATTTATAGAAGTAATGTTATGGCAATGGAATGGAACAATTTGAAAAAGCTATATTTATGACCGAATAGGGAAAATTATAGATATATTTTATGAACCAGATTTGGTATTAATTGGTAAGTATAAAAAATTGAATAAAATTACTTATGATAATTAGTAATGCAATAACTGTTACTACTATTGACTACTAGGTTTTAGATGGTAGGTATTGAGTTTTAGGTGGCACATAATTATGAAATTTATTAACTTGTCTATCTTTAATCTACAGGCAACTTTGATGAATATATTATTCTATGCAACTTAGAAATAAATTGGGTATTAGAAATGAATTTGGCATTAGAGATGAAATTTACAGATTATTCAGAGAAAAAGGAATAGAAAATTTACATCAAGAATTACTGCTAGATTGTGAATATCTAGATGGTTTAACTTTGGAAAAGTTACATAATCAAACTATGTAGGAAAACCCTGCTACTTGGGATTATTCTGTTAATTGCATAGACAAGGTAGGAATGATTTAGGGTTAGAAGCTTTCAGGAATGGAAAAATCAAAGCAAAAAATCTTCAACCTGGTGATGTAATAGTGAGACTTTGATATTTTCGACGGTGAAAATGGCTTTAAACTCAACAGTAGCAAGAAAAATAAGAAATTTAGGCTAACAATAACTCTTTGCGTAGCATGATCCAGGAAAATCTAGATATATTAAGAAATAGGCTATTTTGATGTTAAAGCATTACACAGCAAGGGTTTAATGCTTTTTCTGCTAAACTAATAGACATATTGTAAAATTAAAAATCAAATCAATTATTATAGATAAATTATCAATTATTTCTCCCTGGTCCCTCTTTTCTGGAGATGTCTAATGAGGTACAAGATTTGCGGTTTTAATGAAAAGAAAATCAAGTATACCTCACTTACATCAACATAGGTATAACTATGAATATTCTGTTATAAACTACTCAAATTTATTAAATTCTAAACTAATATGGCTAACACATCTATGGCTAACAACTCTTGGCAATTTTGGATAGACCGTGGAGGTACATTTACTGACATAGTTGCTAAAGCTCCGGACGGTCAAATTATTATTCATAAATTATTATCAGAAAATCCCGATCGCTACCAAGATGCTCCAGTACAAGGAATTCGTGAAATATTGGGAATTACTCAACATCAACCTATTTCTTCAGAAGAAATAGAAGTGATTAAAATGGGTACTACTGTGGCTACAAATGCTTTATTAGAAAGGAAGGGCGACCGCACAGTTTTAGTTATTACGAAGGGGTTTAAAGATGCTCTAAGAGTTGGTTATCAAAACCGACCAAATATTTTTGCTAGAGAAATTATTTTGCCGGAAATGTTGTATGAAAAAGTTATTGAAGTTGAGGAACGTTATACAGCGAAGGGTGAAGAAATAATTCCACTTCAAACAACGGAGTTAACTATTCAACTTCAAGAAGTTTATACAGCAGGAATTAGAAGTTGTGCCATTGTTTTAATGTACGGTTATCGCTACCCGAAGCACGAACAAAAAATTAAAGAAATTGCTCAAGAAATAGGATTTACTCAAATATCTGTATCTCACGAAGTTAGCCCTTTAATGAAATTAGTTAGTCGGGGAGATACTACTGTTGTTGATGCTTATTTATCACCAATTTTACTAAGATATGTCAATCAAGTTAGTAATTCTTTAAAAAAGGGAACAGGGAACAGGGAACAGGGAACAGAAAAGGAAAATTATTTTGCCAAAAAGATTTTAAGCAATATTTCAGAAAGACAGTCAGTTAAATTAATGTTTATGCAGTCAAATGGCGGTTTAACAGATGCTCAAAAATTTCAAGGTAAAGATAGTATTTTATCTGGACCTGCTGGTGGAATTGTTGGAGCAGTTCAAACAAGTAAAATGGCTGGTTTTCATAAGATAATTAGTTTCGATATGGGCGGTACTTCTACTGATGTTGCTCATTATGCTGGAGCAGAAAATAAAACAATAGAATATGAACGAGAATTTGAAACAGAAATTGCAGGAGTACGGCTACAAACTCCGATGATGTCGATACATACTGTAGCTGCTGGTGGAGGTTCAATTTTATTTTTTGATGGTTCTCGTTATCGTGTCGGACCTGAATCTGCTGGAGCAAATCCTGGTCCGGCTGCCTATGGAAAAGGCGGACCTTTGACAGTCACAGATTGTAATGTAATGGTCGGAAAAATACAGCCGGAATTTTTTCCGAAAGTCTTTGGGAAAGATGGAAATTTACCTTTAAATTTGGAGATGGTTAGAGAAAAGTTTACTCAGTTAGCAGCAGAAATAGGTAATAGTAAAAAACCAGAAGAAGTAGCTAGTGGATATTTAGCTATAGCTGTGGAAAAAATGGCAAATGCTATTAAAAAAATATCTTTGGAAAAAGGTTATGATGTTTCAGAATATACTCTTTGTTGTTTTGGTGGAGCTGGGGGGCAACACGCTTGTTTAATTGCCGATGCTTTGGGGATGAAACAAATATTTATTCATCCTTATGCTGGAGTTTTATCAGCTTATGGCATGGGATTAGCAGATATTCGAGTTATGAAAGAAAAAGCAGTTGAAAAAATACTAACTCCAGAATTATTGCCAGAAATTAAACAAGTTTTAGCCACACTGGAAACTGAAGCTAAACAAGAAATAAATTCCAATCAAAATCAAATATCCTTATGGAAAGTTCACATCAAATATCAAGGCAGCGACTCAACATTAATCGTAGACTTTGCCGAAAATATCTCTATAATGAAATCCGAATTTGAAACAGCCCATCAACAAATATATGGATTTATCATGGCAGAAAAATCTCTAATAATTGAAGTAGTTTCCCTAGAACTTATTCAACAAATGGAAACACCAGAAGAAATAGAACAATCTCCCACTAAAAAAACTGCCATAACTCCAATTACAACAACAAAAATCTACACCGCAGGAAAATGGCAAGATACACCTATTTATCTAAGAGAAAACTTACAACCAGGAGCAAAAATTAATAGCCCCGCCTTAATCATAGAAAAAACCGGAACTAATATTATCGAACCTGGATGGCAAGCAGAATTAACCCTCAAAAATCACCTCGTATTAACCAAAATAAAAACCATAGAAAATCAAACAGAACCAACCACAAAATCTCAAACAAAAATTCCAACATCAGCAGACCCAGTAATGCTAGAAATATTTAATAACCTATTTCGAGCGATCGCCGAACAAATGGGAATTACATTACAAAAAACTGGCTCCTCAGTAAACATCAAAGAAAGACTCGACTTTTCCTGCGCCATCTTTGATCGAGACGGTCAATTAGTTGCCAATGCACCTCACATTCCCATACATTTAGGTTCCATGAGTGAAAGTGTTAATGCCGTAATTTCTGATAAAAAAGATATCCTCAAACCAGGAGACGTTTATGTTTTAAATAATCCCTATAACGGCGGTACTCATTTACCAGACATAACAGTTATTACCCCTGTATTTCCACCTCCCCAAAAAAACAAAGATATTTCACTTTCCCAGATAAAAAACTCTCCTGTCATTGCAAAACAGGAAGAGAATAAATCTATCACTCAAAAATTGAAATCTGTACAGCTTCCTGGCAATGAAAATTTAATTTGGGAAAATCAGATAAATACTTTTCCTGAAACTAATTCCAGTGAAGAAACTTTATCCGATACAAATATTGCTTTAGGCGATAAATCTATCACTCAAAAGTTGAAGTCTGTACAGCTTCCTGGCAATGAAAATATTATTTCTGAAAATGAAACAACTACTTCCCTAACCCCCTATGAAAAGACAGAAAAAAGAGAAACTCCCATATTTTATGTAGCCTCCCGCGGTCATCATGCAGATATTGGAGGTATTACCCCCGGTTCCATGCCACCCCATAGTAAAACAGTAGAAGAAGAAGGAATATTAATCGATAACTTCCAACTCGTCAAAAACGGAAAATTCCAAGAAAAAGAAATATTAAAAATCCTCACCTCCGGCAAATATCCTGCCAGAAACACCAGTCAAAATATCGCCGACCTCCAAGCACAAATAGCAGCAAATGAAAAAGGTACACAAGAACTTCAGAAAATGACAGAAAAGTATGGCTTAGAAACCGTACAAACTTACATGAAATTTGTTCAAGATAACGCCGAAACATCAGTACGCCAAGCCATAAAAAAACTCTCTTCATCACTCAACAAACAAAATTACACATCCACCTTCGATGACGGCAATAAAATTCAAATTTCTGTCAGTCTCGACAAAAAAAATCTCAGTGCAAAAATAGACTTTACAGGAACATCTCCCCAACTTCCCACAAACTTCAACGCACCAACCGCAGTTTGTAAAGCAGCAGTATTATATGTCTTTCGTACCCTAGTTGATGATGATATTCCCCTCAATGCAGGTTGTCTCAAACCATTAGAAATTATTATTCCCGAAGGTAGTATGTTAGACCCAAAATATCCCGCAGCTATTGTTGCTGGAAATGTAGAAACTTCTCAAACCATCGCCGATACTTTATACAATGCTTTAGGAATAATGGCATCCTCCCAAGGAACAATGAATAACTTCACCTTTGGCAATAGTAAATATCAATATTATGAAACTATTTGTGGAGGTTCCGGTGCAGGTGTTAACTTTCATGGCACCGACGCAGTACATACTCACATGACCAACTCCCGGTTAACCGACCCCGAAGTTTTGGAATGGCGGTTTCCAGTATTGTTAGAAAATTTTGCCATTCGTTCCGAGAGTGGGGGTAAAGGTTTATATAAAGGTGGCAATGGAGTAATTAGGCGAATACGTTTTTTGGAGCAGATGACCGCCGGGATATTATCAGGTCATCGGGTAGTTTGTCCCCCTGGTTTGAATGGTGGGGGTGATGGTTTAGTGGGAAGAAATTATGTCGAACGCAGTGATGGGAAAATTGAAGAATTGGGGAGTACCGCCACTGTGGAGATGAATGTGGGTGATGTATTTGTGATTGAAACTCCTGGTGGTGGGGGAGTGGGAAAGTTGTAGGGTACGTTTCATGTCGCACAGCGTTAGCGGAGCTTTGCGTCAGCAAAACGCACCTTACTATTACATTTACCGAATAATTAAGGTTTAAAACCTCTCCTTTAAAGGAGAAAAAATAAAAAATTTTCACGCTCCGCGTCAATCTTCTTCTTTTCAAGGAGAGGTAATTGTTAATTATTAATTAGGGTTTGCTGAAAAAGTATGAGTGGTAGGAGTAGGAGACAGGAGACAGGAGACAACCCACCCCTCGCCCCTCCCCCTCCCAGGAGGGGAAGACAGGAGAAATTGGAATTTATAGGAGGTAGGAGCGGGCGTTTTGTAAGAATGATTTTTCTGCCCAACTATGCGCCTAAAATACGCTCCATGCATGAGCATAAAGAGGTGAAAAATTTGCACTGCAATTCGACTCCAAAAATTCTTTAGTCTTTATATGTCAATGCTTTTAGATTTAATCAGCAAGCCCTAATTAGGGTTTGCTGAAAAAGTATGAGTGGTAAGGGTAGGAGCCTGAATTCAGAATTCTGAATTCAGGAGAAATGGGAATTATAGAGGAGGTAGTCGGAAAGATTATCAGCTATTAGCAGTCAGCTATCAGCAATTAGTAATAAATAATTACTTCTAGGGTTTAGTCAGGGGACTTTAGCAGTAACTTTTTATTCTTTCTCAATTTCAAAGGTTGCTTTTACCTTCCCTAAAATTAATAGCTGATAGCTAATAGCTGACGGCTGAATACTTACGAATACCCTATTATGTTTGCCTAGAGCTTATAGATCCATAACTCTAGCAATTAATCCTATTTGTGCTTTAACATTGAACCAACGCCAACAGCGCCGAATACTAATAAACCAAGATTTGAAGCAGATTCTGGTACAGATTTGTGTAAAATAAGATTATCCAAAGCAAAATATGGTGGGGTATTAAGTCCAAATTGAGGGTCATTATCAGATGAGGCGAGTGCGAAGGAAAGCTTAGTTGCAGCGTTGAGAGGCGATAAATCCACTAAACTCCAATCACCAACAATGAAGTCTTGGGAGTTATCTGCAAAACGATAATCCGCTAAATAGAACTCTACACTTCCTACCAAAGTACTAGAATCATCCAGACCATTAATTGTCAACAAAAAGAAGTCAGGATTGTTGCCAGATACACCACCAAACTTCTTGGCAAACTTAATCTCCATTCAGCATAGATAGAACAGCGTAGGTTGTATTTGTAATCCTTACAGAATCAACCGAATAACCATCAGGTAACTCAATCATGGCATCACCCGGATTAAAGGTGAAAGCTACGCCATAATTTACCGTTCCACCAAACCCAGTACCAGTAAAGGCACTATATTGATTCTTGAAACCTGGTTTTGTAGTGTCAGAGGTATTTGAATACGACCATCCTGACCAACTTCCAAAGGTGGAATTAAAGCTATTGTAAAAAAAAGGGCGTTGGTAAATTCAAAGATGAATCAGGCAGGAACGTGTAGATCTCCAAACTTGAGATCATGAATTAAAAGTCTGATGGAATGCTTCAGCATCTCTATAGAGCAAGGAGTAGCACAATGTTTTGCGGTGCAGTCGAGCGGGGGTAGTGTCGTAAACGAGTATTTTCTCCTTCTACCCTCGTCATGTAGGTCTTACTGATAATTTGGTCTTGCTCAGGAATAAATACTTTATCAACAGGATTTCCATCACTGACCCAGAAATAGCATTGCCAACAAGCGTTAGCGAAGCTTTGTGTTAGCAATCGCTTGCCAGAGCCAAATAAAAGTTTCAGAACTACGGTTTCCGATGACCCAACCGACAATCCCTGGCCGAAAGTGGTCTACCACTGTCCAAATCCAAACTTGATTTTTTTTTGAGACAAAAGTTTGTAACTCATCCAATTCTCCAACTTCTGGGATTACTTCTGAGTCATAAATATCAGGTAAAAGTTTTCCTACCTGTCTGACCCAATTAATAATTGTGCCATGGGCAACCCCAGTAACTCAGCTAATCCCCTGGAACCCCATACCATTGACATACATTTTCAGACATAAAGCTTTGGTATCCAGGCTATATCCAGGTTTGTTATAGACTTTTATAAACTGGCGACCACATCTAACAATAGATAATTTTGCTTGTCTCCTCGATGACCATTTTTGCGGATATGTTTACTAGCACACTCTGGACATTGCATAGACTTAATTTATTCAGCACTATCTACATATTCCATTTGGCCCTACCCATCCTATGAGTAGATTACTCAGTTCATCTTTCCATTTACCAACGCCAAAAAAAGCATCCTGACTCGTAAATCCTCCAGCGCCATCAGAACCATTGTAAAATTCTTCAGGTCCAAGGGTCAAATCCTCAAAGTTAACTACTCTAGAAATATTTGCAGCTTTTGTAGGAGCAACAAAAACTCCTAATACTATTGCTACAGAAACAATTAAAACAGACTTGAAATCTTTGATATTCATCGTTAGCTCGCATTTAAATAGTTTTTACCCAAGTAAACTTTATTACTACCTATTTTTATTTGTGCCTAAGGTCGCAAAGTTTAATAGGTAATACATACATATTCTCTAAATAGCAAGCGTTTATTCATAACCTCACTGAATCTTTAAAAAACACACATAAATCCTGCTAAACTTCACAGAATCTTCATAAAAGTTCCCTTAAATACCATAAATATTTCCTCAATGCCAACTATTTATGTTATGTGTAACTTTACCGAATCTTTAAAATCAAGAGAAAAATTCAAAGGAAGAATATTTTTTTATGACCGAAGTCACATATAGCTAAGAAATAGGCCATTAAATTAGAGATAACTGCTTATACCAAATCCGGTTATCAAAAACACTTTTTTTAATTCCTCTCTAACCCTTCTGCTTTCTTCCCTCTGCTTTCCCTTCATCATAAAATTTCTGTCTAAACCAGATTTAGTATTAGTTATTTTTGCCTATTGACTTTATTTGCTAAATTTAAGTTAATTTGAAAATTATTTAGACAATCAATATAACCCACATTCCGCACGACAAAATGTAGTATGCAAAGATGGTAAAAGTTGAGTAAGTATTTAGACTGATAGCATGGTGTAAGAAGCGATCGCAAATCATCAGTTGCCGGAACTTACCTTACCAATAGACATCTCCAAAAATTGCCAAAGTTTCTCTATCACACTTAGCGATATAGCTGCCGCTAGGCTCCGCCAACGCGAAGCGGAACGGAGTTTGATCGCATCTTAATCATTGCCAAGTGGTTAATTCTACACTATGATTCAATCGTTGATTATTTTGGCCCTCTACCTGTTTTTATCTCAAGTATCTTTGACAACTTGGAGGAAAAAACTTTAATAATTCTAGGGCGTGTAATTAATTAAAGAGGTTGACATAAAAGGTATAGTATGCTGGTGAAGAATAACTACAGGAATAACATGCATAGGACTGCTCTAAATGACTAGACGTTATGGCTTGCGAGACGATCAATGGGAACGCATTCAAAATTTATTACCAGGGCGTGAAGGGACTGTAGGGAGGACAGCAACAGACAACCGTCTGTTTGTGGAAGCTGTCTTATATAGGTATAGAACCGGAATTCCTTGGACAGACTTGCCAGAAAGATTTGGGGATTTTCGCGTTGTCCATACTCGTTTTAGTCGTTGGAGCTGTTCAGGGGTATGGGTGCATAGTATTTCAAGCTAAGGCTGAGGATGCAGATCACGAATATGCCATGATCGATGCCACTATTGTTCGTGCTCATACTCGTAGTGCCGGAGCAAAAAACAGTAGTCCACAACAGGAAGATATTGGCCGTAGTCAGGGGGGATTAAGCACGAAAATACATGGAGTGGTAGATGCTCTGGGTAAATCCCACTAATTTTTTTTAATTCCAGCTCAAGGGTCTGACTTGGATGGGGCAGATGTTCTATTACCAATGGTAGAAGCGGAAGCGGGAGCACGGGGACAAAGCTGATGATGCTCAGGAGCGGGTGCCAATCGCCTTTGACTAACAGAGGAATAGAAGTAGTGATTCCTCCCAAAAAAAACCGCCCGTGAACTCCGTAATTACGATGAAATATTGCACAAAGCACGTCTATGAATAGAAAATTTTTTGGCCAAACTCAAACAGTATGGAGTGTTGGCGGAGCAAGTGTGGCAGCTATATCGCTACTAGATACGATCAACGTTCAGTTAACTTTCTAGGAGGAATTCCTACAGGTAGGCTCAGTCATTTTATTGGCATAGCGATCGCCATCGACCTAGAACATACAAGACCCCTACTTGTCAATTTTTTAATTGATGACACGCCCTAGTAGGAACGAGTCGCACTCCGTTTTTGTTTAGTCTGTTTCTTCTAATAAATAATGTAAAATGGATGAAGAAGTATAATTCTCTTCTTTGTATTTCCAACTTAACTTGTGCACTGGATCAACTCTGCTATCAATTCGCTCTTTAATTTCTGCTGTTAAAGGACGAAGCAACCCATATTTACCTAGATCATCTCCAGTATTGTAATATGGCTTCATTTTTTTATATAGTTCCAAAAGTTCTCGATCTGAATTTATTAAATTAGCAAATATGAAGTGAAAAATAAAATAGGGATAAACTTTAAAAATTTTCCTGACAATCCATGAAGACCAAAATCTAGTTGTTTTATATTTCCTATTAAAAAACAACTGCAAAAACTTAAGTCTTTTTTTCGCTATTGTTGTACCACTATGGTAAAACTCATTATCACTATAAAAAGAAGTTAACTTTTGATTAATTTTTACAATGATAGGATTAGACTTTTCTGCAGCTAAAAACCAAGTAAAAATCCATCCGTATCCTTTTGTTTTGTAAACAAAGGCAAAAAAGCCAGCTTGAGTATAGTCTCCTAACCATTTGTCTAGCGGGACTCGGCAGAGGCTAGTTGCGTCAGCCCAAACCCCTCCATATTTTGAGAGTAATTCAAGTCTGACTAAGTTAGATTGTTTAGTTTTAGGAAGTTGGCATAATTTTTCTTCCGGTAAAGAAAGAGTTATATAGTCTTTGATATTGTTTTCATCTAAAAAAATAACTTCCCAGTCAGGGTTATACTTTTTCCAAGATTCATAGCACTTTCTCACAACCAATGGTGCTTGTGAAAACCCCTGATACCATAAAAACCAGATTTTTTTCGGTATAGTCACTTCTTTATCTCCAATCAGGCTAGTTTATGCAAGTAATCACCATCACTTGCAAATAAAATTAAATTACTTGATTTTCAGTAAGTTCAATACTTGTGCTTGACTAGACTATAAAAGCATTAGTATCTCAATACTACAAATAAAATAGTAAAATAGCAAGGGTTTATTCATAACTTCACTGAATCTTTAAAAAACACGCATAAATCCTGCTCAACTTTACATAATTTTCATCAAAAATCTCTTGAGTAGCATAAATATTTCCTCAAGGTCAACTATTTATGTGTAACTTTACTGAATCTTTAAAATCAAGAAAAAAATTCCAAGTAGGTGAGAAATATTTTTTATTACCCAAGTAAAATATAGCATCGATCATGCACGCGTGTGTAAAGTTATCTTTTTCTTTACCTTCTGGAACTGTGTCTCTAAAGCCCAGAATTTTATACCTCACCAGTATGGGAATTTGTATATCATCGATCGCCTTTTTGAGAAATAGGCCATTAAATTAGAGATAACTGCTTAGTTATTTTTGCCTATTGACTTTATTTGCTAAATTTAAGTTAACTTGACAATTATAGTTTTTTCATAGATATTTGAGACAAAAGCATTATGCATTCACCAATGCCAAAAATAGAGAAGGAAATGGGGAGATGGGGAGATGGGGAGATGAGAGTATTTTTCTACCTGCAAGGGAAGCTACCAGGTTTGCTATTGGGCGACGCGGGGTCTCATCCGCTTTTTCCCCATTCTCGTTCCTGAATTTCCACAACTTCCTCAGGCTGAGGACGGAAGCCTAAAGCACATACCGCGTCCAAAGATACGCTCAGGGGTTCTATAAAGACAGTACAGATAAAATCAATCTTGCCTATTCAGCATTTGTCAAATTATATGAACACGTGGATTTATTTTGGTCACTAGAGTTGGCCAACATACTGACCAATCCCACACTTTGCGCTCTGCACTACCCTTTAATTTATCTATATCTTCTATATCTTCTATATCTTCTATATCTATATCTATAATAGTATATAAATAGAAATTAAGAACTCAAAATTGATGATATTAAATTTAGATCAATCTGGAATTTTAGCCTTTGTTAGTTCAAGCTTGGATAGTGAAATAAACAGTTACTGGAATTACCAATAACACAGGTTGTACGCTCCTCAAAGAGAAATTGCTTACCTTTGAGAGTTCCTTGAGTAATAGTAAAAATAATTTTTGCTGACATCTTTAATTTATCTATATATATAAATAGAAATTAAGAACTAAAAATTGATGATATTTTACTGATTCATAAAAATTTAGATCAATCTGGAATTTTAGCTTCTGTTAGTTCAAGCTTGGATAATGAGATAAGCAGTAATTTTTACAGTTTACTTTCTAAGAATTAAATGGATGTACCGACTAAGAGTGCTACTGCTACAAAACTGCTGATATTTGATTTATAACTAATTATCCAAACTTGATATTAACCCTCCAATAAAAATGTAGAATAAAATATAGATAATTCTAAGATGGAACTATGAATCTAACACTTGAAGAAGTAAACACCATTGATGAAAAGCTTTCAAGACGTCATATAGACCTCGATTCAGGTGGTTACTTTATTATTTTTCTTGATCGAGAAGCAGGTTTAATATGTGCAAAACACTTTACTAATATTATTGACAACCGTGGTTTGGCTATAGATCCAGAAACAGGAAAACCGATTCCAGCAAAAGGCAAAGTAGAACATACTCACACGAGAATATTTACTGCGAGAACTGCAAAAGAAATATGTGTAAAAATATTGGAAGAAACCCCCCCCTGTACAGTCACAATGTTAGATCATGCTGCTTATTTGGGGCGGGAATTTGTGCGTGCAGAAATGGCTTTATTAACTGGTAAGGAATATATTCAGGATTAATTGAATTAAGGATAACGATCAGAAATTAGACTTTTACTATTCTCCTTAATTTCTATCAAGAAAAACCTTGATACCAGAAATAAGTAACCATTGGTACAATTGTAGCTACAACTAGCAATACAACCACTAAGATAGTTGCACTTTGATCGTCAGTTTCTTCTGCTGATTTAAAAGTAGCTAATACTTGTGCTGCAAGCTCATCTTTAACTTCCGGAGGGCCTGGGTCGGGTTCTCCAGATAATACAGCACTCAGGCGATCGCTAGCTGCTAAAAAAGCTTCATTGTATTTGTTGCCATCTCTAATAGGTACTTGAATAGTTTCATCAACTACACTCTGAGTAATGTCATTAGACATAAGTTCTTTAACTGCATCACCAACCCGAATAGCATCATTATTGGTGAGAGTATCTAATACTATTAAAGTTTGATTGACTTTTGTTTCTGGGGTAGGAAACCATTTGTCAAATAGCTTTTCCGTAAAACTATCCACGGTCTCACCATAGTCTAGGCGACGGATAGTAACAAATCTAACTTCATTACCAGTAGTATTGGCCAAACTTTCTAAGGTATTGTTCAGTTTACTTTCTGTTATCCGACTGAAAACTTCAGCATCATCAACAATAAATGTACGAGCGCCTGCCACTAAACTTGGCATTTGATAAACTCCAGTTGCGGATGCAGAAGATATTGGCAAGATAGTAGCCATAATAATTAATAGTAGAGATACTATTAAAGTTTGGAGATTTTGAAAATTGAAGGTTTTATTGAATAGTTGTACCATCAGATACTTTCCAGTTTTTGGTAAAAGTGAATTTTTTTGAGAGTTACAGTTTTTTCCCACAGTCTATGACAGGGGGAAAACTTTACTAGACTTTACTTACTTTATCATTTTATTTATAGACAGCAAAAAACTAAACAGAACCCACCCAATGTTACTTAAATGATCTTTTAGAGGCTAATATTTATCTAGTTGGTTTTCTCTTAGTCTTTAATCTTGGACTTTTTTTTTGAATTTTTGACCTCTGCTGAACTACTTCCAGTGGCGGACTATAATCTCCATTAGAGAAATATTTTCGCTCCACTAGAACTTCCGGTTCTACTTCAATCCACAGACGAGCACCTCCTACTTGACTTTTATTCGGTTGATGGGGTTGATAAATAATTTGGCAAGGTCCGTTAATTTTCAGGGCATGGCAATAATCCTTTTTATATCCCACTTTAACGGCAACTACTGGGTGAGAAGTTTTATTGTCTCGGTTATAGTCAATAGTTTTTCGTAGAACATGAACAATAGTCTTGGCTTTAGGTCGAAGTTTATTCCAAGTCCCTTCCGGACCACGACTACCTGATTTAATTTCTGGCATTCCCCGATGATTGAGGGGAATCATCCAAAGTCTTTTGACTTTATGAGCACCTTGAACACGGCCTTGATTAAGTAGGGCTTGCTGAATAAATTTAAAAAACTTACACAGTAAGCGATTAAAGGCATTTAGAATTAGAAATTGTACCCAATTTTGAGCTAAAATATACTCTTATTCCAGGTATCTATAACTGCACACACCATGTACAGACAAGTAGGCCAAGGTGACACTGCACCAGAAAATTTTTAACTGCCGTTCAATGGCCAACTATCTCCAGAAAATCGTTGGATAGACAGAATCGAAATTTTAGAACCATCTAGGTGTAGTCATTGTGGTCAAACAGAATTTTTAGCTCAACCAGTGTCAATAGAGACTCAACAAGTAGCACAACTGGTAGACAAGCCTATAGAAATAAAGGATCAATTGTAGTTATGGATAATTTGAGTGTTCATAAAAGTAGTAAAATTAGGCAAGCAATTGAATCTGTAGGAGCAAAATTAGTATTTTTACTGAGAAATTGTGGGTATGCGCCTCCCCTTTTAAGCTATCCATTACCCACATCTTTCTTAACATCAGGTTTGACAAAATCTAGGGATTGTGTATTCTCAACAGAAACAGTCTGAGTTGAACCAAAAGTCAGTCAATGGAACAGTGGATAACAGCAGAACTTGAAAGAACTGAATTAGGGCATCAAAGAAGGACTAAAAGGTTAATTAAAATAGTAGAACATCTGAGTGCTTCACCAGAAGCCACTGTACCTCAAGCCAGTGGAACATGGTCAGAAACCAAAGCCACCTATAATTTCTGGGATTCACCCTAGATCAAACCATCTATGATCAGACTTGGACATATTGATGCCACAGTGGAGATAATGGCCAAGGATCAGTTAGTATGAGGGATACAAGATACTACAGAACTGAACTACACCAGCCATAAAGCTCTATCAGGAACAGGATATCTCGACAGTAAATATACCAAAGGACTAAAAGTTCACTCAGTATTAACAGTGAACACACAGGGAATACCACTAGGCATGATTGAACAAGAGGTATGGTCGAGAAATGAAGTTGAATGAGGAAAGGCTGAACAAAGGAAACAAAAACCAACCACACAAACAGAAAGTCAAAGATGGCTTGATAGTTTAATTAAAACTGAGTCAATCATTCCGAATAGAGCTGTTCAAAATCGGTGTTTGCCAGGCTGTGAGCAGGGTTTATGGGAAACATTAAAGTCCGTTGAGTCTCAAGGAAGGATAACGGTGGAGGTCAAACGCAATCCAACTCGACCAGCCAGAAAAGCTACCTTAACTATTCGTTATACCACTGTTATAGCAATGAGCGCTGGCATCTTTACATGTTACATAGATATTTGCAATGTAATATAAAAGTAACTGTATGAGCTGTATTTTTCATAAATTAGGCGATCGCTAAACCTTAAAGTTTTAAGGATGTCTGTAATGGTATTGATAATTTACAGTTTATAGCTTGAAATTGTTTAC
>NZ_JAAHGU010000157.1:0-16258 GCF_010692685.1 Okeania sp. SIO2F5
AGTTGTGATGAAGGATACAATATATATAGGACTACCATATTATTTGGCGTTGCACAGTGACGAATGATTTGATATTTTTGATAGAATTGGATTGTGGATTAATCAATTGCTAGAATGATTAATTAATAGTTATTTTTAGTCAAAATCTAAACCAATTTTTGGCAATATCATTCCATAATGTGCAACCCCCACATTTAAATTTGGAAACTATTTGTGATATCTTGAAAGTGAATTGGTATATTTCATCCTTTCATTAAAATCCAATATCAAAATTCTTTGCTAATTCTCTCAACTAATATTGAGTCGTCCAATGTGCAGTTAAATGCCCATTTTCATCTTTTAACCAAATCATATATAAACGACTATTTGATTCTTTTTTAGATGAATTTACTTGATTTTCTAATCTTTTTGCTACTGACTCGGAATTAATGGGATGATTTTCAGTAGTTGTTCTCTTTTCGTGTAATAGCATGGTTTTATATCCTTTTACTATAGAGACTAAGAGCTGATTTATCAAGTAAATATTATGAAACTGAATTACTTGCTATATTTGCTTTTTGGCAGTTATGGCTTACTAAAGCCTAAATTCCTGATGCAATATATCAGAGTTTTCCTGCATGCAGAATGCTGTGCAAATAGCTAAGTTGACGAATCAGCTCTAAATTAATAGAGGGAGAATTAATTGTTATTTATTTCCACCCCCTATATTCTTAATATTAATCTTTTTTTTCAGTTATTGATGTGATTGATGACGTTTTTTTTGGTGTTTAAGGGGAGGTTAAGGAGTGAGTTAAACTTCTATGTTTTAGTGATTTATATCATGTCCGGTTAAACAGTGATAAATAAATAACTGCGGAGGAGTCAGGAGTCAGTCCTCAGGAGTCAGGAGAAAAGAGGGAAGGAAGAAGAACAACAGGAGAAGAAGGAGAAAGTTTTTTTATAACTAATTATCCGGACATGATATTATATTAACAGAGACTGTGATTTAAGAATGAACCTGCTTTTGAAGAGGTTCTTACTTATGGTCGAGCAATTTGTCAAGAGCATGAATCTATTCTCGAAGCGCAAGACAAGCCATGAAATATTTATTTGGTCATGTCTTTAACGAACTTGGATTGCGTCAAAATCCCCTGGGATGGACTGAACAGGAACGCCAGCATAAAAAGCCCAAAAGCTACTAGAACGATAGCAGACCCCGAAGGAATATCCAGGTAATAGCTCAAATACATCCCGGCAATACTGGCAAATGCCCCCAGAAAGCTGCCCAAAATCATCATCTGGTGCAGCTCTTTGACCAGCAGATAAGCCGTTGTTCCAGGTGCCACCAACATGGCAATCACCAGTAAAACTCCTACGGTTTGCATACTGGCAACCACCGTCAGGCTAATGGCGGTGACCATGCCTAGGTAATACAAGCGCACTCTCATGCCATCGGCCTGAGATCCAATGGGGTCAAAGGTGTAAAACAACAGCTCTTTGTAAAACAGCCAGACGCCAATCACAATAATTAACGTGATGCCAAAGGTCTGCTTCAGATTGTCCTGGGTGACACCCAGGATGTCGCCAAACAAAATGTGCATCACATCGATACGGTTTGCTCCTGGCAGCACCGTTACCAGTGTTGTGCCAGTCGCTAAAAACAATGAAAAGATCAATGCCATTACGGCATCCAGCTTGAGGCGGGATTTCGACTCAATGCCCGACAGGACGACGGCACTTACTACCCCCGCCACCAGCGCCCCCAGTGACAGGGGCAACCTCATAAACACAGCCACCGGCAACCCGGCCATGACAGAGTGAGCAATCATGTCCCCCATCATGCTCATCTGCTGCACGATCATGTAGCTGCCCACGACAGCGCACAGAATGCCCAGCAAAATTCCCATAATCAGAGCATTGCGCATGAATTCAAAGTTGAGGGGTTCAAGTAGTACGTTCAAGAAATTCTCCTTTTGATTTATCAATTTTGATGGTGTACAGGTTATACCAATTCCCATGCATTATTGCTATACTTGGGCGATACTTCAGTTATTAACTAATCAGCACAATCATAATCATTTTTTTGCTAATTTTAGCTAGTAATTATGTTAATTATTCTTATGTTTGTTTCTCCCGTACGGACGTTGCATAACAAAAATGCGAACGTCCCTACCTACTCAACATACAGGTAGAAAAGTTTTTGAGAAATGGTATTATATAAAATCCGGTTATACAGTAATCGCACTGATTACTTCGTGCCTTTCTCCGCGTCTCCGCGTCTCCGCGTCTCCTGACTCCGAGCAGGATACGATAACTAATTACCCGGATTCTATATTAGGCGGGGGCGAATAGTACCGGCCCTTCGTAGGCAGTCAGCATATTATCTTCTGTCATAACTTCGTGGCGCGGGCCTTTGGCGACAACGTGCCTGTTCAGCAATAACAGCTGATCGTAATTATCCAGGGTTTCGCTGAGATCATGGGTGATGATGAGCAAGGTTTTGGCCTGGGCTTTCAGCTCGTTAAAAATGTCGAACATAATGGATTCCGTTTTCTGATCCACTCCAGTGAACGGTTCATCCAGAATCAGGAGTTCGGCTTCTTTTGCCAGGGCGCGGGCTAAAAAGACCCGCTGCTGCTGCCCGCCAGATAGGTCGCTGATGCTGCGATCGCGGTACTCATACATCCCCACTCGCTCTAGCGCCGCCTTCACCAGCTCGCGAGATTGGCGACTGGGCCGACGAAACAGCCCGGTTTGCTGGGTACGGCCCATCATGGCAACATTCCAGACAGTGATGGGATAGTCCCAATCAATTTGCGATCGTTGGGGCACATAAGCAACCTGCGAAAGCTGCTGTGTCAGAGGTTTCCCTTTCAGCAGGGCGGTACCCGTAGCCGACTGAATCAGCCCCAGCATGGCTTTGACCATCGTGCTTTTACCCGCCCCGTTTGGGCCAATGATTGCCACTAACTCGCCAGCATCAAAGGTACAACTCACATTGTTGAGCGCCGTGAAACTGCGATACCTCACGGACAAATCTTGAACGATCAGCATAGTCTGCCTCTAGAAAAAAGTGAATAGAAAATGAAAAAAATATGATAGAAATATCATAAAATATGATGATGGTATATTATTGCAAATATATATCAAAATTTAACAATTTCCCAGTTGAGGGAAAATTGAGGGTTGTCGTTTGGCGGCATAATGCTGCTAGATAAGACTTCCGGAGGGTTGCCAAGGGAAGCAACTGAATTTTTCAGTCTGCTTAGTTGCGGCAACCTGCTGTTACCGATGCAGACCTGGTTTGTTTGCCACGGTCATGTTATGGACTTAATGGGATTTTTTCTCGACTATATACATACTTATTCAGGAGACTTCAATGCGTTTTTTATTTCAGTCAAAGCCTCGTTTTGCAGGTATTTTTGCGGCTTTAGCAGTTGTGGTTGGCGTGGCGACTGGTGGTGGCACTGCCGAGACGATCGCCAACCAGAGGGAAGGGAGAGATGCTGATGAAATCGCCCAGGCAGATGGCGGGACTCCGGAGGTCGTCGCCTCCTACAGTGTTCTCTGCAGCATGGTGGAGCAAATTACGGCGGGGGTGTTGGAACCCAACTGTCTGATCGCCTATGACCAAGACCCGCACACCTATGAAGCTAGGCCGTCTGACCGACGGGCGATTGAGGTAGCGGATGCCGTGTTCTACGCGGGGATGAACTTTGAGCCGTCGATTATTGAGATGGCGGAAGCAAGCACGACCCCAGCCCCCAAAGTGGCGGTACACGAAAAAGCCGTCCAGGACATTATTGAAGTGGAGGAAGAAGGGGAAGTGGAACCCGATCCCCACATTTGGCATGACGTTGAAAACGGCATCCGCATGGTGGAGGTAATTGAGCAAACCCTGACTAAAATCGACCCCGACAATGCCGATACCTACACAAGCAATGCTGATGCCCTCACCAGTAAGTTGGAGCGCTTAGACGCCTGGATTCCCAAACAAATTGCCACCATTCCAGAAAATCAGCGTCGTCTGATCACCACCCACGATGCCATGAGCTATTACTCCAGAGCCTATGGTCTGACGGTGGAAGGTACCCTACTGGGGTTCTCAACCGAGGAACAACCCACAGCAGCCCAGGTTAAATCCCTGACCGAGAAGATTCAGGCGATCGGCGTCCCCGTTTTGTTTGCGGAGCTAACCGCCAACGACAAGGTACTGGGGACTGTCGCCAATGAGGCGGGCGTGAATATTTCAGAGAACGTGCTGATTGCCGACGGCATCGGGGAAAAGGGCACTCCCGCAGGCAGCTATCAGGGTATGCTGGTTTACAACACCTGCACCATTGTGACGGGCTTAGGGGGCAAGTGTTCAGAGTTTAAGTAAGCCGGATGCTTCTGGGGCAAGCTGCCCCATCATAATTGCCGACCATTCTGAGTCAACTAATTTCAATCTTAATGCTTTTAGAAGTCAAAGGTTATGAGTGTAACTACTGATTATGAGCCAAAGATAAAAATATTGGGAATACCTCCACATCAGGGGAGATGGTTGTTCATTCCTTTAGGGATGACGATCCTACTCTGCTTGGGAAGTGTCTATTCCTGGAGCATTTTTAGAACTCCTTTAGAAAATGAGTTAGGAATTAGTGCCAGTCAAAGCCTATTGCCCTATACATTTGCTTTGGTTTTCTATGCTGCATTTATGCCGATCGCGGGTTTTTACATTCCTCGTATGGGAACCCGTCTGACAACTGCAATCGGGGGGACTATCGTCGGCTTAGGCTATATTCTTTCCAGCTTTGCCAACCATATTGGCATACTCATCTTCACTTATGGGATCATTGCTGGAACCGGAGTGGGTATTGTCTATGGTGTGCCTATGGTTGTCGTATCTCGCTGGTTTCCAGATAAGAAAGGGTTGGCTTTGGGATTAACCATTGTTGGCTTTGGACTTTCGCCCCTGATCACCGCTCCCTTAGCGAACCAATTAATCAGTGCCTATAGTGTTCGACCCACCTTACGCATTCTCGGTATCGCCTTTACAGCGATTATTCTAGCCATTTCCCTGACGATGAAGTTGCCTCCTAGGGACTGGCATCCTCAGCAGAATACCAGTGCTTCGACATCAAACTCAGGTCAGAGGGTACTCTCAAGCTATCCTGGGAACTTGTTTAAGAGTCGCTCCTTTTATGGGTTGTGGGTTTGCTATGCTATTGGAACCCTAGTCGGTTTGAGTGCAATTGGCATTTCTAGTCCAGTTGGGGAGGAAATCATAGATATTAATCCAACGGTAGCTGCTAGTAGTGTGGCCTTATTTGCTCTGTTCAATGGGGTCAGTCGTCCGTTGTTTGGTTGGTTGAGCGATCGCTTCAAACCTCACTATATTGCCACTTTGTCTTATGTGCTGATCTTAATCGCCTGTATATTAATGGCTAATGCTCAAACGGGACAAGTGGCAACCTATCTGATTGCTTTCTGTCTGTTTTGGTTCTGTCTTGGGGGATGGCTGGCTATGGCTCCAACCATTACATTGTGCTTTTTTAATCCTGACAACTATGCTCAAAACTACGGCATTGTCTTCACAGCTTATGGCGTTGGTGCTTTGATTGGCACACTGTTAACGGGCCGGATCAGAGATTTATTTGGAAGCTATAATTACGTCTTTTACCTGATGGCGTTTTTAGCGCTACTCGGTATCGTCATAGCCCAGGTGCTGCTGAAACGGGAAAGAGTGGCAGAAATCTAGCGATCGCCGATTTTGTAGGATGCGATCTCGACAGCGTAATCGATTTTAGGGTGATCGCCTAAAACCAATTTAGTTTTCAGTCGCTGTTCTAGACCAAACTTGAACCGGTTCGGCGAATAAAAAATGATAATCCCGTAACTCTCTGGTAGACATCCCCGATTCACTAGCTTCTTCAAATAATTCTTGAATTGATTCAACGGACTTGATATGATACCGCGATCGCACATTGATCGCTATTTTTTCTTATGATTAGGGGTGAACTTTGGAAAAAAGGTGTAAAACCTTTTCCCAATCAGGCTTTTAGCGAACGCCAAAAATTAGAATAATCCCAAATCCGGATAGTATGGAGAAGAGAAAGTCAAGCTGGCTACCAATAAAATAGGGATTTTAGGGAGGATTTTTGTTAAGAATATAGTCTGGGCGATCGCTCTAACTTTAACAGCTTCTAAAGTGACTGTTGATATTTCACCAAAAGTTCAGAGATATAATCATAACCATCCACCCCAATAACTGGCAAAATTTCTGACCGTTTCCTATCTAAAATATCATTAAAATCTTCTCCCAATTGCCCCTTCAAAACAACCATCAATCCAGCAGTTTGCCGCCATTCATTAGCACCAATTTGCTCTAACAAATACATACCCAAACAACCAGCAAAAATAGCTTGCTCCAAATTTTGTAAACTATAGTAAGCCTGAGCAAGA
The DNA here is from genome assembly GCF_010692685.1 of Okeania sp. SIO2F5. Lineage (NCBI taxonomy): Bacteria > Bacillati > Cyanobacteriota > Cyanophyceae > Oscillatoriales > Microcoleaceae > Okeania > Okeania sp. SIO2F5. Next base: position 6,424 of record NZ_JAAHGU010000157.1, read on the forward strand.
TAAGCTAAATTCAAACCTTGTAAATACAAATCCCCAGAATATTGAGCAGCTTGCCAACCACCCACCAAATATAACAAAGCCTCTTCGGGTTTTTCTAACACCATAAATGCAATTCCCAAACTACTAAAACAAAGAGACTTACTCTGACCATCTCCCAAACTTTCCGATAACTTTAAACCCTGTTGTAGATAATTAATCGCATTTTCATAAATCTCAGTTTCCATCATTTCTTGTTGTCTAGCTTGGAAAACTTCACTAAAACCTAAATTAGCTAAAGCATTAGCTTCCCCTTTTTTATCGCCTATTTGTCGAGAAAACATCAACGCCCTTTGACTATAATTAATTGCCTCACTATAATCCTGCATCGCTACACAGGTCCGACTCAAATGATTAAGATTAGCAATTTCACAGAATTTATCCTCCGTTTCTTGGGCAATTTCTAAAGCTTTTTTATGAAATTCCATTGCCTTTAAATTTTCCCCCAAAGTTTGCTGAGAATAACCCAATAAAGTTAAAATTCTTGCCTTAGCTTGAGTACCTTTAACTATTTGCAAAGGAGCATCTAAATAACTCAAAGCATTCTGTAAATATTCTCCAGAAAAAGAAGCAAAAATCCCACCATAGAGCGGAAAATATTCCTGTTGAGAAAAGGCACGAAAAATTTGCAATGCCACCTGAAAACAAGAATTAGTTAAACGAGGTCTAGCTTGAAAACCATTAGCTAACTGACACCAAATAGTAGCAAAAGTTAAAAAAGTAGAAATAGATAATTTTGCCCCTACTTTAGCATCATAAATTAACTTATCAAACCATTCTACTAATCCTCTTTGTAAACATTGTAAAATTAATACCAATTCAACTAAATTACTAGCTTCAATACTCGCCTTACTCGCAAATTCTACAATCGACTTTTCCAAAGCAATAGTATTGAATAAACCTTCTGGAAAAGAACTATTTACCTGTTTTGCCCATAATATCCACGGTCCTCGTTGTTCGGGAGTACCACCAAATCCTAATTGACCCCTACTTTGGTCATAAATCCAACTTACCAAATAAGGTTGCAGTCGTTGCCAAGCATCTAAACCTTTAGTAATACCAGTCGCAAACTGTTGCAAGTCTTTTTCTAAATCAGGGTCAGCAGTTTGGAGTTTTTGTCCGTCTAAATTTTGGGCCAGTTTTTGTAGTTGATTGAGAGTTAGAGGTTGTTTTTGGTTAGGGTCAATAGCATTGAATAAAGTAGTCAGGCGATCGCTAGACTCAGCATTAATAATTTCTTGTACAGACGAAGCGATCGCTTCTTGAGTCTGATTTAGTTTTTCCCACCGCTCCCATTCTCCCTGAATAGTTTTTAATGCTCGCAAACGACGATTAGCTTTTGCTTGTTTTAACTCATCAGCTTCTGTATCTACTTGGTTTTGGACAGTTTGCAGACGTTCATCAAAACAACGTTCAAAAATTTCGCCCGTACCACTACTAATTTCTTTTACCAGCATTTGATATACTTGTTCCTTAGAACGAATTTGACCTTTGAGAGTAATTTCCAAAATGTGGTCAATTAAATTGAGATAGCGTTCCTGCCAAGAAATAGATTCTGTCATTTTAAAATCGTTTTAATTACTTATCTTTTCGTTTATAAGTTTCATTCCTACCCACTTCACCTATAGTTTCTACAAGCTTGTTGGGGTTTGACTCCATCCACTTTTCCTTTCCTTAATTTCTTCGGTTCTTCCTTCTTTTTTCTTCCTTCTTCCTTCTTAAATACAATCACAATACCGATTAAGTTAATTTATACATTTACCACTACAAACATTTTTTCAAACATTTCATTAATCAGATCTTCCATATCATCTCTATTTACAGAATTAGGACCTCTAACAAACTCTTTTAGTGTAATTTTCCGGTCTTTAAAATCTTTAACAAAATTATGCAATACTTGCAAAGAATTTAGATCAACTTCTGCTTCTGCAACCAAATTTTCCATCAAATTTTCTCCTTTTCGCTTTGCTTTGCGATACTGTTTTACCATATTTCCTTGAGGAGTCTTTTTCACTTCTCGTAACTCTGATTTAACTTGTTCATATTGTTGAGATAATAGTTCAATTTCTTTCTCTAATTGTTCGCATTCTTTTTCACTATCATTTTGGGAAAACTTAACATTTTCTTGATTCTTATCTCTTTCAATCTCTAATAACCGAGCTAGATCGCCACTTTGATAAGCAATATTAATTTCTTTCATTATTTCAGTATAGAAAACACGAGTTTCATTATCCCTAGCTTTATCTGGGTGAAATTTATCGGCTAATTTTAAGAATATTTTTCTCAGGTCTCTACTAGGACGTGGTTGAGAAATATCTTCATTTTCATCATAATGATGATTTTCTCCAAAAAAATCTTTCTCCTTTGTCTGTTCATAATCATTTCTATCTTCATCTTGAAAATTTGTCGATGATGACCGAGAAAAATATTCTGGGCGAGGAGAAATTTTACCTGTCAATTGTAAGATTCGATAAATATCTATAACTTCTTGCTTTTGACGTTTTCCTAAAAGTTTATTACTTAAAATTTTATCAAATAGCCCATGAATTTTTTGATCTAGACTATTAATTTTGTCATACAATGGTCTACTTTTTTGACGCACTTCTTGAGTGAGTGTTTGCATTTGTTGAGTCAGGTTAGACAACTCAGTTTTTTTACGTTTGATTTTGCTCAGAAGTTTTTTATGCTTTTCGTTGAGAAAATCAATCCTAGCGTGAATGGAAGAGAAGGATAAAGCATTTTCTTGAGGTAGAGAATTAGAAGTTGCTGTTTTTTTAGTTTTTCTTGGCATAGATAGTAAGTATAATAATAAAAACTTTGGTAATTTAATCTTTTACAGTCTATCGTAATTTACTCAATGTGTCATCTGAGTAAGAATATATAGCGCTACGCGCAACTCAAAAGTCAAAAGTTAAAAGTTAAAAGTAATATCTGACTGAGTTTGAGCATTTATAAATTTCCTAACCTATTTGCGTAGTGCTATAGTATCTCTAATTAATTCAAAAAGCTAAAATGGAAATTGTTTCTTACCAAATTACTCAAAATCATTAACACAAAAAAAACAGGGGATAACATCCCCTGTTGCCAACAGAATTTACCAACAATATGCTTTTTATTTATATTAGTCTTTAACAGAAACTTTTACCATTTGCGCTGCTGTGATTTTTTCTGTCTTTACTTCAACTACTAAAGTATTAACTATTTCTCCAATTTCAGCTAAAGTTGCTTTACCATTTTCATAAAGTCTGGTCCCGCTTTTAATAATTGTCTTAGCAATAGACTTTTGTACTGGATTCACCCTCGAGTTTACTGATACCGAACTAAAATTAAATATTAAAGCTAATACATTAATCTGCTTAACTGTTTTCAGTAGACTTGACATAATTGATTTCCTTTTTTTTACTTAAGGTTACGAGTATTTCAAGTTTTTCTCGGTAGAATTTTGCTATTTATTGTGGAGGTTTTGTTGTAGAGTTAGAGTTAGCTTTATTTACTAAATTTGTTAGATTATCTACAGCTTTCATTTTTATCTTTAACTGTAGCCCAATCTCATAAGTCATTCTCCTAAATTAAATTTCTCTGATTTGAAACCGCTGATCTATTACTAATGCTAACCTCTGAGTTCAAACTAGGTTTATTGCTTCATTAATTTATAGATTAATACTATTCTCGAAAAAAAGCAACCCTTGTTACGGTTATTCATAACTTTATTTTATTAGAAAAATTTAATATTAACCTGGAAAACCTTAATTTTAAAGACTTTGAAAGGAGTAAGAGAGTAATCTTAAACTTAAAAGACAATAATCTACTAAGGTAATTTTATAAGTATTTATTCTCAAACAATTCAATTTATATTATTTGGATTCTGTGAGAAATCCCTATTCCCTATAAGCACTAAACGAGTAGGGGAGTGAGGGAGTAGGGGAGTAGCAAACATAAGAATAATATATACTTACTACCTAATAATCGCTATTCACGTTATTGAATCCTAATAATTACTTAATCATTGAAGTCTTGCATAACTATAGAATTCTTTTTAAGAAATGATATTAAGTAGGGTTTGCTGATTAAATATCAAAGTATTGACTGGTATTAGTTTGAGCAATTTTAGGTCTGGAGGGGGTGCGAGGTTTTAGGTGGTAATGGTTCAAAAATTCAGGATTTTGGTCAAGAGTTGAGCAGAACAATCTTGGGACAAAACGCCCGCTCCTACCTCCTCGCTCGTTCCCATTTCTCCGCTCCTGGGAGGGGGAGGGGCGAGGGGTGGGTTGTCTCCTGTCTCCTGTCTCCTGTCTCCTACCCTCACCCATAAGACTTTTGAGCGCAAACCCTAAGTATTTTTTGATGTTTAGCAATATTGTTTTTGCTCGTTGGGTAAGATACAATACCAATTCTTAACAGTGAATACTATAGAACTCATTTGATATCTATTTAAAAAGAGATGGGGAGGTGGGGAGGTGGGGAGGTGGGGAGTATTTTTCAACCTGCTTAGTGCGCGTTCCCTCTCTTGGTCAGCATTCCCTTGGGTCTGAACCGACGCGGGATCTGACCGCTCTCTTGGTCGAGCAGTGCGCCCTGCGGGTTCCCAAGGAGCTGTGGGCAGGACCTGCATCCGCCCTTTATTAGCCACTTAAAGCAACTGCCATACGTAAAGCTTCTCTGTTAGCGTAGCTCCTCCGAAGGAGGAAAGATATACCCGAAGGACGCGGAGTCCCATCCGCTTTTTCCTTTATACCTTCCCTACTTTCTAACTTTTGACTTTTTAATTATGACTTTTGACAAAAAACTGAATCGGCGACAAAGATACCAAATGGGTTCTATAGATGTGTCTTAATCAAGCTCAAAATTATTGAATTAGCTGAAGAACTAAAAATTATTTTAGGACATTTCTCTATATCCCTGTTCCATGTTGCCTATTCCCTGACAACTAAAATTTATTGTCCTATACCAAAAGACGTATTGCTATATATAGCGACAAATAAATCAGATAATGAGTGTCAACTATTACCAATTACTCTTTAATGTTTACTGGAATTATTCAAGAAACGGGAAAAGTTTATCAAGTTCGCTTACAAGGTTTGGGATGTGAATTAATTCTTGATGTTTCTGATAGTTTATATACTGAAGTGGAAATCAAGTCTAATATTTCTGTCAATGGGAGGGCGTTAACAATTTTAGGTAAAGAGATATTAGGAGAGTTTTATCTATTAAAGTTTTATCTAGCTTCGACAAAAGTTGCTGCACAATATGAAGGACAGAAAAAGCTGAATTTAGAAAGGTCTATTCGTTTGGGAGAAGAAATTTCTGGGTCTTTATTTTATGGTGTACCTTCGGGGTATTGTCAGTTAATTTCTAAAGAGAATTTATCAGGGGGAGGGATAAAAATTGAGGTACTTTGGAATAATGATTTTCTTCAATATCTTGATGTTAAAGACCTGATTTGTTTGGATGGAGTACTGTTAATAATTAGGGATATGGCCAAATTTTATTTGGTGTTTGATATTTATCCAGAAACAGTTAATTTGACTAATTTAGTAGAAAAGGAAATTGGAGAATATTTTGCGATTGAAATTGACCCAATAGTTAAAAAGGTAGGGCAAATTTTAGCAAAAAAACTCCGTTGAAAACTGAGTGATATCATGTCCGGTTGAATACTGATAAATAACGACGGAGGAATCAGGAGTCAGTCCTCAGGAGTCAGTCCTCAGGAGTTAGGAGTCATACCAAATCTCAAAAAGTTTGTTATATATCTTTAATAATGGGGAGATGGGGAGATGGGGAGATGGGGAAATGGTAATCAAACATAGCATTACTATTAGACTTCTCCAAAAATATCGATTTTGGAACAGTATTATAAGGGTTGAAGAACCTTTTCTGGAGATGTCTATTCAGAAATGGTATTAAGAGGATGGTATTAGGAGGGAAGAAGGAAAAAGGAATAGAAGTATAAAGTTTTGATCGCGCTATTAAAGCTGATTTGTAAATTTAGCTAAAACCTTTATTTAACCTAACTTTCAGTGATTTAGGTATTATTGGGCTATAACTCCCAAAACCCTTGTATTCCAAAAAATTCAGCCTCTTAATATTTACTTTATAAATCATATCATGTCCGAAGGCAATCGTTTGTGTAAACCCAAGGGTGAATATCTACAGGAAATTTAGGTTTTTTTCTTACTCAATAGCCTTCTTCCTTACCTTCGCGCTTACAATACCGATGCTACCGGATATGATCTGATTTTAAAAAGTATTTCCTGACGGAATGCTCCGTAAACACCAATTGTTGCAGTCAGCATTTTCTAGGGTCATACTCCACAAACAGCGATCGCTCGCTGAAACCTAGAGAAATGCAATTTAAAGGAGATTTTAACCCGAGCTGAAAGCTTTTAGCTGACAGCTAGTTAATGATTTAAAGATTGTGGTTTTGCTAACCAAAGGAAAAATAGAAATGTAGAGAAATTGTATTAAACCTCTCTACTTGCAGACTTTAAGCTGCTTCTTCTTTTACCTTTTTTAATTTTGGTCTTTCTTGTTCCTTCTCTATGACATTTAACTGTTTATTCTCAGCTAAATATTCAGCTAACTGCGCTTCAATTTTTTCTTTGACAATATGACGATACTCATAAAAATGTTCGATATGAGCGGAGGTACTTATATAAGATGTCAAAGCACTAGGATTATTTTTTCTAATGCTAAACAAATGATGCCAAAATTTCCAACGAGTGTTCCGCTTTATTCCCTGTCGCCAACAAATAATCAACAATGCTCGTAATTCTATCCAACTGGGCATTTTTGCAGCACCTTTAGCAGTGGGAGCGCCCATCATTAAAAAATGTCGATAAGTTCGATCTAAAAACTTTTCATAGTCATACAACTGCCAAAATGCTTCTACATATTCTCTGGCAATATCTTCTATTGGTCTGGTGGGGATAAAATTTGTCAAGGTTACTTGATTAACGTTAGCACCTTTATCTAAAAGACGACCTTCCTTTTTTAGACGATGCCAAAGTGCAGTATTTGGTAAGACTTGCAACATACTAAACATGGCAGTGGGAATAGTTGTCTCTTCCACAAATTTAACGATGCGATCGCCTGCTCCTGGTTTTTCTCCATCAAAACCAATAATAAACCCTGCCATTACTCTGATACCAGACTTAATAATTTTCTCTACTGCTTCATTGAGAGGGTTACGATTATTTTGATATTTATGGGTTAACTCTAAACTATCTTCATCTGGCGTTTCTATTCCTAAAAATACCGCTCTAAGATTGCAATCTACCATTAATTGCATTAATTCTGGGTCTTCTGCTAAGTTAACGGAAGCTTCTGTAGTCAGTTTAAATGGACATTGATGTTCTGCTTGCCAAACTTTTAATTCTTTGAGCAACAATTTAACATTACGCTTATTGCCAATAAAGTTGTCATCTACCATAAATAGAGAACCACGCCATCCTAAGTCGTATAAGTAATCTAATTCTGCTAATAATTGTGCTGGCGTTTTGGTACGGGGTTTACGACCATACAGAACAATAATATCACAAAATTCACATTGGAACGGACAACCACGGGAAAACTGAACCGACATAGATTCATAATATTGCATTTCCAATAAATCGAATCTGGGAATAGGAGTTGTTGTCACATCAGGTTTATTCCCATCTGCACGGAAAATACCGTGAGTTTCCCCACGTTTGACAGCATCGACAAACATAGGCAAAGTAATTTCCCCTTCATCCAGAATTAGAAAATCTACACCACTGTCCAATTGTTCTTGGGGTAATGCTGTGGGATATGGGCCACCACAAGCTACTAATTTATTACGTCGTTTTGCTTCTCGGATTTGGTCATGTAAGTCTTCTTTTTGGACAATCATTGCCGAAAGTATGACTAAATCTGCCCATTCCCATTCTGTTTCTGTGACTGCCCTAATATTTCTATCGACTAATTTATATTCCCATTCCTGGGGTAAGATAGCTGCTACTGTTACTAACCCTAAAGGAGGTAGCATTACTTTGCGATTTATCAGTTCCAGAATTTTTTCAAAAGACCAGAAAGATTGGGGAAATAAGGGATAAATTAATAAAACTCGCATTAAATATTCGCTCCTCAAATTAGGATTAAATGTCTGTTTACACAAACTCTGCCTAACTTTAACGTTATTAAGTTAATTTCGGCAATAAATTAAATATTAATTATTTATTAAAGTAGTCATTTCAGTTATCATTTATCAATTATCATTACCTCCTATAATAGGAAAAAATTTGTTGGGTTTTCTCTATTGATAGACACTCTACTAATGTATAAATTAACCAAACCTAGATTTTCTTTACTGGTAGTAATTCTAATTAATTGAGATTATTAATAAATTGTTGGACTTGCCGAACATCAAGGTGAAGTATATTAGCAATTTTTTCCACAGAAAAGCCTTGCTTTAGTAATTCAGGAATAACCTTTAACTTTCCTCTTTCTTCTGCTTCTGCCATTAATTCCTGAGCAAAAGAGTTTTTTTTCAAATCATTAATACTAAATATAGCTTCTAACTCCTGATGACTCATTTCTGGTAATTTTTCCAAAACAATAACTGACAATAAATTCAATAATCTATCAGGTACAGTTTTAGATCCCCCCGCCCCCCTTTTTAAGAGGGGAGTATTCAAAGTCCCCCTTTTTAAGCTATACCTGATAAGGAACTCCTGAAAACCTTGTGGGGAGGGTGGGGAGTGTGGGGAGTGTGGGGGGCAAAAATCTTGTCTACAGTTTTCAAAAAAATGTATTTTTCAATACACTTTTCTCCTGAAAAATTCTCTCCAAGACTTATACATAACTTGTCTATTTTGTCAATTTTTATGTGAAGAAAGATGTTGATAAAGCATAGCTTTTTAAGGGAGATTTAGGAGGATCGTCAATGTACCTCATGAAGCAAAAAAATACTATAAACCCAGTTTCTTGTTTGGCTGCTTAAGTCCTGTTTATAATTTAGTCATAGAGTTTAGTAGATTCTAAAAAAAAATTATTATCATGTCTCAATGTCTCAACTCAGAATGTCTGAATATTAATCCCGATAATTTTCAGTTCTGTTAAAAATGTGGAGATCAACTATTACTTGTAGAACGTTATTGGGCAAAAAGTATTCTCGGACAAGGTGGTTTTGGTCGAACTTTTTTAGCTGTGGATAAGTTTAAACCTTCTAAACCTCCTTGTGTGATTAAACAGTTTCTCCCTCAAGCTTAGGGAACAGAAACTGTGGCAAAAGTTGCCGAGTTATTTGCACAGGAAGCGGAAAGGTTGGAGTTATTAGGAAAGCATCCACAAATTCCTGAACTTTTTGCTTATTTTTCTGTGGATAGTCGTCAATATTTAGTATAGGAATTTATTCAGGGAGAAACTCTACAACAAGAGTTAGAAAACCGTGGGGTTGTTAATGAAAGTCAGATTCGATAATTGTTAATAGACTTATTATCTGTTTTGCAGTTTGTTCACAGTCATAATGTGATTCATCGGGATATTAAGCCAGAGAATATTATTAGGATAGAGGCGGATAAAAAGTTAGTTTTGGTTGATTTTGGAGCATCTAAGATTATGCCGAAAACTCAACGTCGGACAGTGACAGAAACAGTTATTGGTTCGGCAGAATATTGTGCCCCGGAGCAGTCGATGGGAAAGGCAAAGTCTGGGAGCTATAGCAATGAGCGCTGGCATCTTTACATATTACATAAATATTGATAATGTAACATAAAAGTAACTGTATGAGCTGTATTTTTCATAAATTAGGCGATCGCTAAAGGTTAAAGTTTTAAGGATG
>NZ_JAAHGU010000158.1:0-15689 GCF_010692685.1 Okeania sp. SIO2F5
GTAAACAATTTCAAGCTATAAACTGTAAATTATCAATACCATTACAGACATCCTTAAAACTTTAAGGTTTAGCGATCGCCTAATTTATGAAAAATACAGCTCATACAGTTACTTTTATATTACATTGCAAATATCTATGTAACATGTAAAGATGCCAGCGCTCATTGCTATAGAAAGAACTGCTGATGATTGGAGTTACATTTGTCATCGTGGTAGCTTATATAATCGAGCCAAAGATGTAATGTTTGCTTGTGAAAAAGCAGTTAAAATCGCGCCGGAAAATGGAGGTTTTATAGGTAGTCGTGGTTTGGCACGGGCATTAACAGGAGATTTTCCTGGAGCTATTAAAGACTTTGAGGCGTATATTAAATGGATAAACAATGATCGGGAAAAAGTACAACGACAAGGCTGGGTTGATGCTTTGAAAAAAGGGAAAAATCCGTTCACAGAAGAGGTGTTGGAGGAGCTGAAGTAGAAGTCAGAAGTTTTGATGAAGTTGTAAGTTTTTTTAATAATCAACAAATTTCAATGCTTGTACTTTCCATCTATGTAAACCGGATTTTGTCTCAGGAGGAATTACAGAGGATGTAGTCCGAACATGGGGTAGGGGCGGGTTCATCTGATAATCTGTAATATCATGTCCGGATAATTAGGGTTTGCTGAAAAAGTCTTATGGGTAAGGGTAGGAGACAGGAGACAGGAGACAGGAGACAGGATAAATGGGAATTATAAAGGAGGTAAGAGGAAGAATAATCCCTTGATTATTCTGCGCAACTATGAGCCTAAAATGCGCTCTTTTTTGAACCATTACGACCATTAAGCTTGGACTTTTTTTTACTAAAAAATGCGCTCAACCTTAAGCATTGACATATAAAGACTTTAGCCTGTTTGGGGTAAAAAAAAGTGCAAGCTTTTCAGTCTAAAACGCTCAAAAAGTTAGTATTTTAGGCGCATAGTTGGGCAGAACAATCTTGGGAAAATTCTTACTCCTACCTCCTCGCTCATTCCCATTTCTCCTGTCTCCTGTCTCCTGTCTCCTGACTCCTACCTCAACAAAAAGACTTTTTCAGCAAACCCTAATTATACTTTAATATTTATCCTGAAAAATAGCTCCACGTTTAACTAACTCTTGCTTCATTTCTTCATTAATTCCTAAATTTTCACCAAATATAGTACCTTCTAATTCTGCACCTTCTAGGTTAATTTCTCTTAAATCAGCTTTCAATAATTTAGTATTTTTCAAGTTGGCATCCATCAGATTTGCCATTTTCAATTTTGCATTTGATAATTCTGCATCACACAGTTGTGCTTTTAGCAATTTAGCTTCATTTAATGAAGCACCTTTTAAGATAGCATTAAATAATAAAGTGTTGCTTAAGTTAGCACCTTGCAGATTAGAATTAGACAAATTGGCTTTGATCAAATTAACATCTGTCAGATTAGCATTAGTTAATTTACTATTGGAGAGATTAGTATTGCTGAGGTTAGCATATCTGAAGTTAGCATATCTGAGGTTAGCATCTGCTAAATTAGCATTTCCCATATTAGCGCCTTTCAGGTTTGCATATTCAAGGTCAACACTATTTAAAGTTCTACCATAAGCGCCATGATTCACAATATCCCAAACAAGATACCACTTATCATCTAATTCCGTTGCATAATTAATTTTTACTCCCCTGAAATTAACATGATTTAAGTTGGCATTTATTAACTTTGCATAATTAAGATTAGTATCACTTAAATTAGCACCTTCTAGATTAGCACCTTCTAGATTAGCACCTTCTAGATTAGCTCGATTCAATTGAACTCTAAGAAGGTTAATTTTAGATAAATTAGCACCTTTTAAATTAGAATCTTTAAGGTTAACATCTGTTAAATTAGCATAACTAAAATTAGCACCTTCTAGATTAGCTTCGCTGATGTTTGCTTCATCAAGTTGAGCATAACTAAAATTAGCATCTGTGAGATTAGTATTTCTGAGATTAGTACGAATTAAATTAGCATTAGTAAAATTGGCTTTAATTAATTGTGCATCTGTAATCTCACTACGCCAAAGATTAGCATTCTCTAGGTTAGCATTCCCTAGGTTAGCATCTCTCAAACTTATCCCTCTAAGGTCTGCGCTCTTTAAATTAACATTATTAAGGTTGGCAAACCACATTATTGCCCCACTCAGATTAGCATGACTTAGATCGCTATTACTAAAATTAGTTCTTTTGAGGTTGGCACAAATTAGATAAGCGTCCCTGAGAATAGCTTCAGTGAAATTAATATCATTTAGATCGCAAAGACTCAGGTCAGCACACTCAAGACTTATACCAGTAAAATTGTTAGTCAATTTTTGATTGCTAGTTTGAGCACTATCATTAATTAGTTTCTGCAGTTGATCAAGTGATTTTTGATTTGCCATATAGAGTTACTCTTTCACACTATTAATAGGATGTTATTTAAAAGCCATCGCTAGAGTTAATTTAGTCAAGTATAATTCTGAATAATTACACTTTGACTAATAGAATTATAATCTAGTAAACTTTCTCATGGTTAGTTTTTACCATTTCATCTGAACTCTCAAAAATTACTAAAAAATCATCAGCTAGGATAAACAGAAGAATCTCAGAAAGAATACAAAATCAATCAGATTAATAATTATTAATTAAATGATTTGGCGTTGGTGATTTGAGGTATGATATCTTTTCCTAATAAGAGCCATATAGAACTCCGTTCCGCGCTCCATGATTATGCTGATGCAACACTTCCCATTAACATTTCCGGTAGCATTTCGACAGGAAAGTTGTGCGCCAGCAAACAAAAAACTTTCTTCTTCTACTCCTGTTTCTTCTTCTTTCTTCCTTCCTGACTCCTGACTCCTAAATAATTAAGATTAATATCATACACGCGCTTCAGCAACGCCAATGATTTTTTCTCTGATTCTAATTATCCTCAAAAAACGCTCCACGACTAATTAAATCTTGCTTCATTTCATCAGATAAACCAGAATCATGCCATAACCTAGCATTCTCTACTTTTGTATTCTGAAAATTAGCTCCTTTTAAATTTGTTAATGCTAATCCAGCTTGACTTAGATCGGCATCAGTTAAATTAGTATTACTCAAATCTGCATCACTTAAATTGGCATTACTCAAATTAGCTTCACTCAAATTTGCCCCACTCAAATTAGCCCCACTCAAATTAGCTAAAGCTAGACTAACACGGCGCAAATTTGCCTCAGTTAAATCGGCATTACTTAACAATGCTCCACTCAAATCTGCTCCACCTAAATTCACTTTACCAAGATTAGCTTCACTCAAATCAGCATCACTTAAATCTGCACCCCGTAGATAAGCTCCATACAAATTTGCACCACTCAAATCAACGCCACATAAATTAACTCCTAATAACTTAGCTCCTGCAAAATCTAAAGCAGGATTTATATCAGCGATACTTGCTAACTCCAGTAAATTTTCTGTATTAGCTTCAACCACTTTCTTTATTATTATTCTAAACTCTGAAAAATCACAACCTGCAGTCGTTGCAGACAATATCAAAGTTTGTAATTCCTCTGAAGATTTGTATTGCAATGACTCAGAAGTTAAGTTAGAGTCAAATTTTTGCGATCGCAACCAAAGCACCAATTTTCTTTCTAGCACAGCGAGTTGATTGGGGCTAATATTATGAGGCCATAATCCTTCAATTGCAGTCATAGAATCAACAATTTTCTCAGCTATATTTTTAATTGTTATAGCAGTTTTCACTACCGGAAAATCAGTTTAGAGTCAGGAGTCATAACTCAGGAGTCAGGAGTCATAACTCAGGAGTCAGGAGTAGGGAAGTAGGGGGGACTTGGAGTGGAAAAAACTGTGAGCAGGAAAGAAACCGAAGTACATCCTCTTTCTTTTAATTGGAGCTGAGGCGATCATAGCTGACATTATTACAGTGCTTTTGCTGATTGATAAACCACATCGTCATAACTAAAACCCTATAGGGGCGTTTTGCTCCGCAACATATAAAGCGGAAACTCTACGTCAGCGAATGGCCATTTGCTAGCACACAACTACGTTAACGCCCCTACTTGTGGTATACCGAAATGAAAACCGCTACAGGTAATTTGTTCCCAGTTCAATAGACTTGTCGCTTTATAACTTAAAAAATACCTAAAAACCTTGTTCTGTAAGGATTGTAGCTATTGGAAGGCAATAATGCTTGGAATTATTGCTCTGTCTAGGTTAGAGTGATTTTTTCCCTTTATTTAGCGACAACTCTAATCAATACAATTACGGTTGAAGGACTGCCGATAAATAATAATAATTAATAATTAACAATTACCTCTCCTTCAAAGAAGGACATTGACTAATATCATTTCTCATCCATAAAAAATGCGATATTTAGTAACTATTCCATCACCCCATCTCCATCAATACTTCTGCTCAATTACTTAGCTTTGAACCATCTTACTTATACCTAAAATCAGCAACGCTTATTTTTCTATTCTGAAATCTCAAATAATGCCCCTTGTTTCAACCATTCCTGCCTTTGATGTTCAGAAATACCTATATTTTGAGCAAATATTGTCTTCTCTAAAATTGCATCTTTTAAATCTGTCCGTTTTAAATTAGCTCCATATAAATTGGCCCCACTTAAATTAACTCCACTGAGGTCAGCATTTTGTAAAGAAGCATTACTTAAATCTACATTGACTAATTTAGCACTGGGCAGATAAGCACTACTCAAGTCAGCACCACTGAGGTTAGCATTGCTTAAATCGGCACGAGGTAATTTTGTCCGCAAATCTGCATCTTTGAGATAAGCTTCTACAAGTTTAGCATCTCGTAAATTAGCATTACAGAGATTAGCTTTACTTAAATTGGCACCATTAAGATTAGCTCCACTTAAGTCCGCAAGGGTTAAGTTAGCGCCACTGAGATTGGTCTTTTGTAAATTTGCCCCAACAAAATTAGCATATTGGAGGTCTATCCTACCTAGATCGCTACCTGCAAAATCTGCCGTAAAATTTAGAGCTACAGTTTGAGCAATTTCTGTAAAGTTATTGCCCAGTTGCTTTGATAATAATTCTTTGGCGATCGCTATCTGTTGTTGCCTACATTCTTCTGCCTTTCCATCATCCTTCATTGATTGGTATACTAACCGGAGATTAAACAAAGCATCCCCTTGGCTAATATAATTATCTATTTTTTTCGCAAAAGCTAACTGCTGTTGATAACATTCTTTGGCCTGGGCAAATTCTCCCAAACCATGATAAGCTATCCCTAAACTGGAGTAGGCTTGTTCGCAACCAAATTCGTCTTGCATTTCTTGAGCGATCGTCAAACGTTTTTGTTGATATGCAACTGCTTGTGAATAATTTTCTAGAGCATAATAAGCATTTCCTAAATTACCTAAGGCTTTTCCTTCTCCTTCTCGGTCTTGAATTTCTCTGGCAATATTTAAGTGTTGTTGATAATATTCTATGGCTAAGTGATAATCTAATAATGTGTTATAAGCAACACCTATATTTCCTAAAGCTGCAGCTTGTTTACGGCGGTCGGAAATTTCTTGGTAGATAGCTAATGCCTCTTGCCAAGATTCCAAAGCTGCTTCAAATTTATGATTTTGATATTGATATATCCCTTGTTTGAGCAGTTTGTCTCCTATTTCAGTCATATTTTTACAGTTTTTTTTACAGTTCCTTAAAAATACTATATTACCCTAGTTTAATGTCTTTTTTAATTCTACAATATAGCACGCTAAATAGTTGACTATACTAAGTGTCTAAACAAAATTAATTACATACTTTGTACCAAAATAATCAAGCAGTTTTTTGAGATAATTAAGTAAATTTTGCCTGCTCTGAGGCACATCAAATTCAATCCATTGATATTTAATAAATTTCCAGATAATCTCAGTTAAGTTTGGCTGAGGCGAGTCAGTAGGTAACCCAAAAATCTGGAAATTTATTGACCGAAAAATTATGGTCAATAGCCTCCCTTTTTAAGGAAAAAACAGTCCTTAGTGGAGCTTCCTGTAGGGCGGGATGGCTCCAAAACCTGCGACATATAAAATCGACCAAGATAAAGAGAGTATTCCAGATTTTAAGCCTCCTTATTGCAAGAGGTACTGTTAACTTATAACTGTTAACTGATAACTGAAATTACTCCCATTTCTCTTGCTTTTTCATGAAATTATTACTTTTTTTGAATTGAGGTTTTATCCATAAAGATCAATGTCAAACCTGTAAAAGGCAATTTGTCCCCAATAACTCCAAAGTATACATCAACAATCACTCCCATTGAATTGATTGATAAATTATTACTAGAAAAAATCAGTTTGGCTGGCATTATTCCGATAACAGGTGTATCTGAAAAATGGATGTAAAACTATGTCAATCGTAAGTATGCTGAAGTTTCACAGTCTGTTCAATGTACTAAAAAAAAACCGGGAGACTGACCATTGAGTGTGATGAAATGTGGTGATTTGTTGGGAATAAAAACAACAAACAGTGGTGATGGCTAGCAATTGATATAGGAACTAAAGAAATTGTGGGTTTCTTTTAAGGAGAAAGACCAGAAAAAGGTGCAAGTAGATTGTGGAATTCATTGCCTGGTATCTATGGGCAATGTGCAGTTTATTATACAGATTTTTGGTCAGCTTATGATCTGATTTTTTCTGATTGTAGACATAAATCAGTAGGAAAGGAAACTGGTTTAACTGCTCATATAGAAATATTAAATAATACTTGACTTCAAAGAATTTCTCGTTGAGTCAGGAAAACTTTATCTTTCTCTAAAAAATTAGAAAATCATTTGGGAGCTACGCGCGTATTTCATTCATGATGATCATCAAGCGATCGCTTCACCATAATTTGATCACTATATATACAGGACTACCCAAGAATTAATTATTAATAATTAATTCTTGAAAAGAAGAGGATTGACTAATCATGAAAATTTTTATTTATTATCCCCTTAAAAGGGGAGGCTTTAAACCACAATTTTTCGATAAAATTGATAATTTATGGATAATAATTGATTTTATTTTAAATTTTTGAAGAGGTCTATTATATCAAGCCTGATTAATTAGCCAAGGGTAAAAATGTGATCTCTGATAAATTTCTTCCTGTGCCCTGTTCCCTGTTCCCTAAAATTTTTATTGTGGAAATTCAAAGATACATAATATTATTGGCATTGTTTCTGTTTATTCCAGTGAGTACAATTGCCTTTTTTGACTCCACTAATTGCCTGTTTACGACTCTCAAACAATTCTAAAATTCCATCAATAATTATTTTTACTAAATCTTGGTTACAGCCATCAATAAAATCTTCAGGAGAAATACTTTTTTGAAATAATTCTTTAGTTCTTTCCCTTTGTTTTTTTACTTCTTCAAATCCTATATATATAACTATAAATGTACTCAATGGTGAGTTTCTCATATCATAAGCGGCATTTTGACATCGCCCGTCTGCCAACAAAGTTAATACTTCACGTTCCAGACTATTTTTAGGCTGATAAGGATTATTAATATCTGGTAAAAAACTCTCCAAATGAGCCGGATTAAATCCTTGAGTTGGCAATTCTCCAATCATTGTAGAAAGAGGTATATTCAAGCCCAATCGCATAGATAATGCTTCAATAAAACCTAGAGTAAAAATTTTACTTCCTAGATAAATTTTAGCAATTTCAAGATTTTTCTTTGCCTGATTAACCCAACTTATGTAAGTTTTTTCATTGGGTTCTCCATCAAATCTGCGAAAAATTAAATCGGGATTTAAAGATTTAATAAAACCTTCAGTTTTTTCTAAAGCAATTCGGTACTCAGAAATAGTGTATGAATTACCATTGATGAGATTGTGGTTAGTTTCTGGTAATAAATTCCAGGTATTATCTAGAAAAATTGAACTAGGTGAACCAAAGCCAATAACATCTCGATTAGATAGTCTAACTGATTTTTTAATTGTTTGATATAGTTCAGCATCAGTTAAATTAATATTCCACTTAATATTAGTTTCTTTAAGTCTTTGATAAAGACGTTCAGTAGCAGTTAAGCCATTTTCTGAAATAGGTTGAAATGGAATACTAGCTTCAATACAAGCAGCGATTTTAAATAGATGTTTAGTTGTCAAAAATTTTTCCATTGCTTTGGTCGCAACAACAGCGCTCATAAATTCATTTTGCCCACCAAAAGGTAATAAAATCTGACCAGCAAAAAAACCAAAAATAGATGCTATTATTTCAAAAATTTTATCTTTCGGCAATTCATTTGTTTCCCGAATTTTTAATTTTCCTTGTACCTCTTTAATATAAGGAGTAATGTAATAGCTGAGATTAAAATTAACACTATGATCTATTTGTAGATAGACTACATCATGGAATAAAGCAGCTAATACTTCTATTGCATCCTGTGAACCTCCCACTTCAAAGATATGATTTGGAGTATGAAAATAACGCCAAGGACTCATCATTGGTTGCACAACTAACTCGGCAATTTCAGCAAGTTTTTCTGATTGAACTTCTACCTGTAATTTCCCAGTTGCCCATTTCAATTTTTCTAAGCATCGTTGATATTCATATTCAAAATTCATAATTTTTTGATTCCTTATTTATGAATAAAATGTTGTACTTTACTAAGTTTTCCTTTCTCAGATATATCGCTAGATTTTTTTGATGTGGCTGTTCTATAACAATTTTTTTTAGCTCTCGGAAATAGCGTTATTGATACTAATTCGTCAAAACTATATGACATAAGTTGTACAGTTTATTTGATTTTTTTGCCTACCTTTCCCTATCTCAATTTTTTATAGTGCTTTGCAGATAACTTTACCAATTTTATATGAGACTGCATAGAATTAGGTTTAGGTGTTAGGTGTTAGGTTTGATACCAATTTTATGTGAGGCTGCATAGAATTATGAAATTTATTAACAAGTCTTTCTCGATCTACACTCAATTCTGATTAAAATATTATTCTATGCAACTTCTTATGAATTGGGTATTAATTCTTAAAAACTTGACCAATAAAAATATTTAAAGCTTCAGAATAGGCAAAAATAACAACTAATTTTAATACCAAATACTCTCATCTCTATTTAGCTATTCCCTATTCCTCACTTTCTAAAATTGAGAAATATGTACTTCATAAAAGTGATAAATTCCACAAAATTTAAATCAAACTTTCTTGCTCCCGATCAAAATTATTCCTAGAAGTCAAAATTAATAGTTGACTTTTCACTACAAATTAGGTTAAATTATCAACTATAAACATTATAATTGGCTTAATCCTTACTAAAATTTCACCTCCATTAAAGTCTTCCAAGCAAAATGTGGTAAAGCCAACATTCGTCGCCAGCGCCAAGGTTCTTGATAAAGTCTATACAACCACTCCAAAGAATTGTTACAAAACCAATCAGGCGCTCTTTCCTTCACCCCAGCCCATATATCCAAACTACCACCAATACCAATCCAGACTGCGTGAGGACAAATATGTTTATGTTTTGCAATCCACAACTCCTGGCGAGGTACTCCCAAACCTACAAATATTAGTTTTGGCTGTAACTGCTCTAAAGTACTTAGCAATTCTGTTTCTTCTGCCGGAGATAAATAACCATGCTGACAAGCAAACGCTAACTCTGACACTTTTTGTTGCCAAATGTCTGCCGCTTTCATAGCTACCCCTGGTTTTCCTCCATAGAAAAATACCAAGTTGTCTGGATTCTGTCTTGGTACTTGCCACAAAATACTCTCTGCTAATTCAATACCAGGACAACGCTGTACAGATTTACCCTTAAGCCTTAAGTATAGAACAACACCTGCCCCATCAGGAACTACCAATTCAGCTCGACGGATTATCTCAGCCAAGACGTGATTTTTCTCTCCCTGCATAACCATTTCAGCATTTAGTGTCACTACATGAGTTCCCAGTCCCTTCTCTAATCGAGAAAGTAAATAACCAGAGTAGTCATCAATACAATGTATTGGTAAACCTAGGACAAAATTTTTTGCAGGTAGACCAAGTGCGGACTCAGAATTTTTTTCACTCATATTTATTTTGATTTTATTGATTTATTTTTTTGTTTTACTATCCTCAATACCTACTGATTTAGATTAGTTGATTCCGCTCTTTCAGGCTAGTGCTTAACGACTTTCTTTCACCCTGATGCCATATCAAGATTTTCCAATTTTAGAAACTTAATCTATAATCAATCGAACAGAATCAACTACAAAAATATTGTTGTATTCTGACAAGTAACGCTTTTGTGAAAATTAGTGTTTATGAATCTTAAACCAGGAGTTGTCCTTCAAAAAGGAAAATATACTATTGATAGTATCTTAGGCCAAGGAGGCTTTGGTATAACCTACCGAGCTATTCATCATCAACACAATCAAATTGTTGTCCTGAAAACCCTGAATGAAAGTCTACGCCATCATCAAGATTTTGCTAAATTTAAACATCAATTTATAGATGAGGTTCATCTTCTGACAAACTCTAGACATCCTAACATCGTTAGAGTGTGGGACTTTTTTGAGGAAGAGCAGTTCTTCTTCATGGTAATGGACTATATTCCTGGTCAAAATTTGGCTGATTTAATACAGTCTGGCCATAAACTTCATCCCAACGAAGCTATTGATTATGTACATCAAATTGCTTCAGCTTTATCAGTAGTTCACAAAAATGGTTTTTTACATCGGGATATACAGCCTAAAAATATTATTAGGCAACAGGGAACTAATACAGTAATACTCACTGATTTTGGTATTACCTGTGACTTAACTGCTGGAATTAGGCAAACTTATGCTAATTTATTTTCTGTGGGATATGCAGCACCTGAACAGTGCGATCTAGAACAAAAGTTAACTCCCGCAGCAGATATTTATGCTTTGACTGCTACATTATACTATTTACTTACTGGTAAAGCTCCTACTCCTGCAGCTTTAAGGCTCAGTGATGAAGCTATTCCTCAAACACTTATAGTGTCTACAACTGAGCTAAGATTACTGGAAATGAATCTTTCTCCAAATATTGAGAATGCGATTATCAAAGGATTGGAAATAGACCCTCAAAAACGACCTCAAACTTTGGATAATTGGTTTGCACTGCTGTTGGATAAGTCGGAGATTTCACAGGTAAGTAAACAAAAATACCAAGTAAAAGAAAGTTGTTGTGAAGTTAATAGTAATTATGGCTTGATGGATACTAACTTTAAGTCAAATATGAATAATAAAGTGAAAAATGATTTTAGCAATCAATCAAAAGTCAAGAATTATCACGAAAATCAAGCACCAATTAATATTTTAAACAATTGTTCTTTGGAAAAGAATTTTAATTGGATTAATCAACTTTATTTGCAATTAACAATTTTTTTAGTGTTTCTATTTACAGCAGCAACTTTTGGGTGGATAGGTTTTGATATTACCCTTCGTTATAGTTATGCAAAAGCTAACAAAAAAACAGTATCTTTAACGGCAGGTAATTTACTAGAAACTCTGAAGAATGAGTCTGAATATGCTTTCAGAGAGCACGATCCATCTAGCCCTCTTTTTGATTCTCCTTCGGTAAAAACTTACTCTACAACTCCACCAAAATTGAACAAATTGCCTAAACCTTATGTTGACACAGATGAAGTTTTTCCTAATAGTGGGTCTAACTCTTCTGGGGAGAATTACCAGTCATATCAACCATATTATTCTTCTGATTTAAAAATTCAAATACCTAGCCACAATTATTCTGTCAATGAAGAAATTTATTTGCCAGAAAAATTAGACTATCCTTCTGACCATCAATCTAAACCTCTTGAGTATAACTATCAAAAATATCAACAACAAAATCAGTATCCTAATGACTACTATTAATTTGATTTTTTACAGATAAATTATAAATTCAATTTTTGAAGCAATGTTTGTAGCAGTATTTTTCACATTTTAGTTAATGCTAAAAATTAGATACTTTATACCACATCTGAATACTTGCTATCGTGAGCGATCGCTACTCTAAAAAAATATATAATAATTCAGCTAACAGCTATTTATATCAATTATCAAAAATCATACTATAAAAATCAAATTAAAAAAATCTGCATAGTAAAGAGTCGATAAAATCCTAGTTGCCATCTATCTCTATCATTATTTCTTATTTTTTTTCTTTCTTTATTTCTTATTCATCCCTCCCTTTTCCATAATTTTACTATTGTGGTATTAGATAGATAGAAATAGAATTGGTATTTAGAGTAGATAAATATACTTGTATTCTATAACACTTTAATACTGGGAAGATTTTCATTAACTATTGGATATGGCCTGTACGATAATTGTACTCCTACAGCACTTTTTAGGATAGTAAGGTACGCTTTTAAGGCTAATCTTTTTTTCCCTACTCCCTACTCCCTCTCTTGATGCGCATTCCCTCTCTTGGTCAGCATTCCCTTGCGACTGTCGCCGACGCGGGGTCGCACCGCTACTCCCTACTCCCTAAAGTCCTAAAATTTTGTACCTTCTCAACTCCAAAACTGCTGTAATATCATGTCCGTTTAATTAGTAATAGTAATAAAAAACTTTCTTCTTCTCTTCCTTCTTCTTCCCTCCTGACTCCTGTACGTCGCTAATCCAACGGTTCCCCTACCTGACTCCTCCGTAGTTATTTCTAAGTATTTAACCGGAAATTATATAACACATCTGCAAGTTCAGATTGGAAAAATAAAACAAAGGTAGACATCTTGCAGGTAGCAAGATACGGATATTTATAAGATGATGTGATACAATACTTTACAATCAGCATAGTTTTAATAGACAACTGAGATAATTAGGTCTCAAAAACTGGAAAAGATTAACAAATCAAGTAAATAAATTAGAAGTATTTTAACAGGGTGGTGATTAAGGTATTTTTATAGTAAATATATAGTAAATAAATCAAACATCAAGCATTAAAATTTGCTTAACAACCATTAGCATAATTGAAAAATCAAGAGAAACCTTGTTAAGTAAGTAAAAATAAAGATAAGCCTTGCTTTTCCAGAAAATATCAATCAAAATTAATTAGTAAATTTTCAACATAGACAACTTTGAATTATGAGTAAATCACCACTTCATGCCTTTTTCGTTGGTAGAGCTATTGCAGAAGGAGTTTACGAACAACTAGAAAATGTTGTTACCAACTCTCTTAGTACAGTAGGAAAATTTGATGCAGAGCAAAGAGAGAATTTGCGAAGTTTCATTGAACAAGCATTAGAAAGAGCAGACCGGGAAGCTCAAGCAGAAAATAATGTCAGTAGCTCCAGCAACTTAAACTATCAACCCAAAGACCTACAAGCTATAATCGACGACTTAAGAGCTGAAGTCGCTCAAGTTAGATCGGAACTACAAAAATATCGTAGTGGTTCTGTCTAAAGACAACCCGACCGCTAATTTTGTCCATTGCTATCAGCAAATCTTTAATCATATCACAAATTATTATATACTGCTACTGTGTCTGTTCTCCTTGATGACAACATCATTAACCGCAAGGGACAAGCTAACTATACAACTGGAGGCTCAATGACCAAAGCCTCCACAAAATCCTATAGTGATAAAGCTTATCGCTGGAATAGAGAAAATTATTCTCGCCAGCGCCGTTACATTGATATTTGGGCTTTTTTTCTCACCTGGCTAACCTGGCTATGGGTAGACAAAAAAAATTGGAGCTACCGAGGGGGAGTAACAGAAGAAAAGAAAAATCTCAGACGTCGCAAACAAGCAATTTGGGTACGAGAGACAATGCTAGAATTAGGTCCCACCTTCATCAAGTTGGGACAACTATTCTCTACCCGTGCAGACTTATTTCCTGTTGAGTACGTCGAAGAGCTTTCAAAACTCCAAGATAAAGTCCCCGCTTTCAACTACGAACAGGTAGAAACAATAATCTTAGAAGACCTAGGAAAAAAGACAGACGAACTATACCATAGCTTTGAACCAGTACCCCTAGCTGCGGCGAGTTTAGGTCAAGTTCATAGAGCGCAACTTCATTCTGGTGAAGATGTAGTAGTCAAAATACAAAGACCTGGGCTGAAAAAACTGTTCCAAATCGATTTAACTATTCTTAAAGGGGTCGCTCGTTATTTTCAAAGACACCCAGAATGGGGTCGCGGCCGAGATTGGTTGGGTATCTATGAAGAATGTTGCCGAATTCTGTGGCTAGAAATAGATTATCTGAACGAAGGTCGCAATGCTGATACCTTTCGCCGTAACTTCCGAAATTGTAATTGGGTAAAAGTACCAAGAGTTTATTGGCGGTATTCAGCACCACGGGTACTGACATTAGAATATGTTCCAGGTATCAAGATTAGTAATTATGAAGCTCTCGAAGCATCAGGTCAAGACCGCAAGGCTTTGGCTAGAATGGGTGCTGAAGCTTACTTAAGACAACTATTGAATGATGGCTTTTTCCATGCCGATCCTCATCCGGGCAATATTGCTGTTAGTCCAGAGGGGGGATTAATTTTCTACGATTTTGGCATGATGGGACAAATTAAGTCCAATATCCGGGAAAAACTCATGGGAACTCTTTATGGCATTGCTTCAAAAGATGCTGAAAGAGTCGTTGTCTCTCTCATAGACTTAGGAGCGTTAACTCCTACTGGAGATATGGGTCCTGTGAGGCGGTCGATCCAATATATGTTGGATAACTTTATGGATAAGCCTTTTGAGGCTCAGTCTATTACAGCTATTAGTGATGATTTGTATGAGGTTGCTTATGACCAACCTTTCCGTTTTCCGGCAACTTTTACTTTTGTGATGCGAGCCTTCTCTACTTTGGAGGGGGTTGGTAAGGGTTTAGACCCAGAGTTTAATTTTATGGAGGTGGCACAACCGTTTGCCATGGATTTGATGTCTGATGGAAATTCTCAAAATACTATTTTTAATGAACTAGGTCGTCAAGCGGCTCAGGTTAGTTCTACTGCTTTGGGTTTGCCTCGTCGCATTGAGGATGCGATTGATAAGTTGGAGCAGGGGGATATTAGGGTTCGGGTTCGAGCTACGGAAACAGATAGGTTGGTTCGGAGGGTTAGTAATGTCCAGATGGGTACTAATTATGCTTTGTTGATTAGTGGTTTTACTTTGTCGGCGACTATTCTATATGTTAATAATCAGCCTGGTCTAGCATTCGCTTTGATTTTAGTGGTTGTAGTAATGGGGTTTGCTTTTGTACGACTACTAAAGCGTATTAATAGGTTAGACAAGATGATGTGATAGATTTTTTCTATCTTTAATTATTTTTGCCCACCCTAGTAAATTACATTTGGTGGGTTTTTAAGTTTTAGTTATAGGTTTTATAGCAATGTGCGCTGGCATATTTACACATTATTTTTTGTACACCTTTTCGCTTACTGCACTTTGAGCTGGACATTGTAAATACCTGAGCGCTCATTGCTATAATTTTTTGTTTGAAAATTTTAAAGTTTGTCATCGATATTTGACAAAAAAATGTTGAAGTTTTCTCTATTGGCTAACGAAGTTTCAATATTTTCACTTCTGTTCTTCAATTTTGTGGTAAGCTATGAACAGTGGTAAATTCCAGCGGTTAGTTATTACTTGACTAGATTTTAAGGCGTTGGTGAATGTGTAATGCTCAGAAAAGAACTGGCACAGTCTTGAATTTCAAGTAATGTACCAGCAAGCCAATAGAATACTTAAGCATTGTTAAGGATTTGGAGTAACAGAGGGTTTTGCGTTT
>NZ_JAAHGU010000159.1:0-15527 GCF_010692685.1 Okeania sp. SIO2F5
TAGATGAATTAGAAGAAACTGTTAATATCCAAGACCGAAAAATATTATCGTTAAACCAATCAATTACAGATGTCAAAACTAATTCTAAAAAGAAAATAGTTGAATTAGAGAAAAACTTATCGGAAGCGACCGAAAAAATCGTTGAATTAGGAAAGAGTTTAACTAAAGCTGAGAAACAAATTAAAGCTCATTTGCAGCGAATAGATACAGTTGAAACACGAGCAAAAGCGGATGAATCGTATTCAAATATAGACGACCCAGAGTGTAAGTATGATGCTTTCCTTATCTTTTTGTACACAGGAATTAAAGACTATAATTATTTCAAAAATGTATTACATGAACGATACATATTGAACGAAGATTATAAAAAAGTTGGTTGGAAAAAAGATGAGGTAAGACAAGGTCGTTATAAGTATTTAGTAACAGCAAAAACGATGCACAACTTGCTACTAACTTTTCGGAGCAAACAAGGATTAGATAGTCGAGCGTTGCCTGAAATTTATCGTAAGCTAGTTAAAGAAGCATTGGATAATAATATTAACTCTAGAGAACTCAGGTCAATATAATTTAGAATGGTTATATGTCACACATATAACCATTATTTTATATCTGATATACTAATAAAATGGGCTTTAGAGTTCGTCAAATAAGTTTAATTTTCCAGGATTATCGTGAAAGAAACAACGATAAAAATATTCCAGATGATTTGTTGCTAAGTGGTTACATATCATTTTTAGATAATTCTGGTCTAAAAGAAGTAATTACGAATAAAGGTGTTTATATACCAACTCCAGACTATTTAGTAAGGCTTTTAGGTGCTTATGTATTAGTGTTGCGTGGTGAGCAAGTTGATGTTATGAAAGAAATTAACGCTGAACATCCTTATAGAAAGCTATCAGAATATTTGTGATATAATAGATATAGAAGTTTTTGATTTTTTGATTTGGATTTAATGGTTATATATTAGGCACATATAACCATTATTTTCTATTTTTTAATCCCACTGAACAATACGTATTCTTGTATTAGATATTTTATATCGGATATATTTTAAAAGAAATAGGTTATATTAGTAATAGATATTCGGAGTCTATTATGAACAAGCCTAGAACTTTAGCAGAAATCAATTTTGAACGTTGTGGAATTAGAACTCGTATTGAAAATGACATATTATGGATTTCATTGACAGATATTGCCAAATTATTTGGTAAATTAGTTGGGCATTGGAATGCTATTAGGTCTAATAACTTATATTTAAAAAAGTTGGAATTAGAGTTAGGACATCCTGTCATAAAAGTCTATAACAGTCGTCACGGAACATGGGCTATAAAAGAGGTTGCGACTATTTTTTATGATTGGGCTTACGAACCAAAAGCATCTAGTATAGCTAGCGGACAACTTTATGTTTATGCTGATAATGGAAATAATGCTTATCGAATAGGTTTTACTACTAATAATCGTCAAAAACACAAACTTGTGTTAGCCAATCATCCTTTTTTAAAATTGGTAAAACTATATAGAAATGTTCGTATAGAATTTAAGCAAATGTTATTACCAAAATTAATTAAATATCGGATATACGATAACGATGAATGGTATCATCAAGAAGAAGAAATTATGATTATCATAGAGAATGAATATAAGATTTATATCGCTACAATAAATAATTAAGATTGATAATTAACAATACGACTCTAACAATCGTATTGTTTTTCTGGCAGTGTAGCTTAAAGGTAAAGCCCCAAACTCATAATTTGGTCTATTCAGGTTCAATTCCTGTCACTGCTATTTATCGTAAGCTTCTTTAACTAGCTTTAGTTAATAATATTAACTCTAGAAGACCCAGACAATGATAAGTTATAATGAAACTACTAGCAAAATCACGAATTTTTTGCTAGTAGTTTTTCTGTATATGCTGTCAGTGGTGCGACACTTGTCAACGGGACAAGCTTTGAGGGTTCGAGTCCCTTCATATTCATTTAAAAGGTGTTTTTTATGTCGAATAAAATTGAAGAAATTGCTACAAAAATACCAGCAACTATTAAATATCATGGGATAAATTCTTTGCAGTTAATCTTTGTTGGTTTTATTTACGTGTGTTATCTGTTTTTTTCCGGTTTAAAATTTACTTTTGAAGATACTAACTTCACCAAAATCGAATATACCCGAAAATCGGATGAATATAGCTCACATGTAACAGCATTATTGTTAAAAATAATATTGTTTAGATTTGTTAACGATAATACTGAACACTAACAGAATGCGAGATATCTGTTAAAATGAAAATAACTAAAGCCATAACGAATCGTTTTAGTTGTATCGTACCATTGACATTAGGCTTATGAAGAGGTATATACCTCTTCATTTTTATATCAGATATATTAAACCCTGAACAATATGTTAGATTTTGATTATCGTGAAATTGTAAAGTTTGATAGTCGTAATATTTCATATAATTTTGAAGACATCGACCCTCTGACAAGACAATTATTTATTAATGAATTTAATCATATTGAAAATAATAGTATTGTTGATTTTCAATATGAACCGAATAACACTGACCCTGACATATTAATAAGTCCTGGTGATGATGCAATTAACAATATTGCTTATGCTCGTGCTGCTGGTGATATTTGGGTTTCTTCTTTCTTTTATTCTCAGCCGGATTATTATCAGCGATATGTAGTAGCACATGAAATTGGTCATACTTTATCTTTAGGTCATAATTTAACAGTTGATGGAGTAGTTAGGTCTGATTCCACTTTATTTACAGGAACACCAGAACAACAATTCACTATTGATAATCTTGCCGAAACAATGACACCTTTTGATTTGTCGATGGTAAATATAGTATTTCATGATGTTGAATAGTTGACATGAACGATTAATTTGGTATAATAAAAGAAAGCTAATAGTTAACAATCTATCGGCCAGTTGGGTTAATATTGTATCCATCGAATTTCTTTGTTTTTTCGTTAAATATCTTTTTGTACCTCTGATTGGATGTTTCAGAGGTATTTTATTTGTTTGTTGTTATGTTATAGTAGTAATGTGTTTGTAAAAAGTTTAATTAATAATTATGGAAAAACAACCAACACCTGACAAAGGATTAAAAATCTTCGGGACTTCAACAAAAAAACTTGTCTTAGCGAGCGAAATTCAAATCGGTGGCGAGCACTATTTAGGCAAGAAGATACAACCTTTAGATGTAATTGACGAGTATCAATTAGACTTTTATTTAGGAAATGTTTTGAAATATATTTTACGGAAAAAAGGAGATAAATATGATAGAATTCAAGATTTAAAAAAGGCGAAGCACTATATCGAGTTATATCTAGAAAGAGTTATGCCTAATAAACATATATCAGATATACCCACTGAACAATAGACAAATAGCTGATATAATCATAATAGAGTTAAATAAAAGTTATGGATAAAGTAGAATACATTGAAGTTACCGCACCGATTTCCCCTGAAGAAGTTTTAGAATTGTTGAAAGGGATACAAGATTATGCGAGCATAGGAGACGCTGATTTTGCAAGGTCTTTAAAAGCGTATTTGCATTATGAGTTAGATAACGCCATTAAAATACATGAGTTGGTGGAATCAGGAAAAGAATTGGTTGATTACGAGACAATATTACAAGTCGCGAATCGTTTAGGGTTTATAGTTCCTGAAAATTATCTTGAAAGGCTAATCAATTTTGTCCGGCATTATGCCCCCGAACAATTTATATATTCAATCAATCCCGTTACTGAATTAGAGAATGATTGTGTAATTTCCTATAGTCCTGAAGTAGAAAGTAATGTGAAACAATTTTGTGTTAATCACTCTTTTGTAAACACCATGTTACAATAAATAAGAGCAAAGCAAGGTCTGTAAATGGACATTTATCAACCCTAATGTCCATTTACTTTTATATGTCCATCTATATCCGATATATAAATTTTGAAAAAAAGGTTGACAAAACAAAATCTAGTTGTTAAACTAAGAGTATCAAACAAAGAAAGGAATAAAAGTCATGCAAACAAAATCTACTAAGTCCACTAAATCTGCTTTACAAACACCTGAAAATGGTTCAACTGAAATAATGTTTGGTCAAATTGATTATTTAGATTCTGATACATTTGTTAATAAATTCCAACCAGCAACAGAATTAATTAATAATCCGAAATGGATTAAAAAGTATCCAAACTTGAATTTATATATCAGAAAATCTACTTTTACTCAATCTGATTTTGCAGCTATGGATAATAACAAAGTTGATATCGAAAGCGATGACGGAACAAAATCTACTTATGGAGATAAAAACTCTGAAGTATGTAAATTTGTATTGTCTTTTCTAAGTGACAAACAAATCAATGTTATTGACCCTATTACCTACTTTGAATTTGACAACATTAATTGGATTATCAACGGAAACACACGTTACGAAATGATATCTTATTATTGTAGTGAAAAAGGTAAAAATTTAGGTGTTTCGGTTAAACCTATTCCTGTTAGACGTTTAGAAGATGCTTATGTAAACCCAGAGACCTTATTAAGTTTTCAAGTTCAAAGTAATGATGTAACTCGGCATCAATCAATGAGAGCGATTGCTTATGCGATTCGTAATTATTTTGATAGTTTAAAAGCTGAAGGAAAACTAAAAGAATCAGATATCAGAAAACAAACAATCAGGGTTTTTCAACATAGCTTAGGAACAGGTCAGAATGCCAATAATAAGTTGTCTGCAAGACTAACATTAACGGAATTACCAGAATTTATTTTAGATTTAGTAGAAACTGGCAAATTAGCTGACACTACTGCTATTAAGCTTTATCAAAAACATCAAACATTAATGAATGATTTTGAAAAAGCTAAAAAATCTATTCAAGGTCATACGTTAGAAGTATTCCATCAATACGTTAAAGAAAAAGTAGAGTTATATATTTCTACTGGTGCTAAATCAACCCGAAATAACAAGGGAACTTTGTATAGTAAAACTGATGTAGATAATGCTTACAATACATATCTAAAAGAGTATTTAGATGATGGTAATGTTACTGAAGTTACTTTGAAAGAGGGAGAAACTGGAGATATATCTGATATACCAAATAACGGAGAAGTAAAAGAGGTTACAGATAAAGTAAAAGTTCCTGAGTATACAATTGAGAATTATCAGGAAATGTATGACCATTATCGTGCATTTAGTTTACCAGAAAATAACCCAACAATGAATGCTAAATTGTTGAAAATCTTACCCGGAATTTTAGTTAAAATCGTTGGATTAACAACTAAAGAAGGAATTAGTTTTGCTCCGGAAGTTGAAGAAGCAGACGACCATATTGTAAGGGAATGTTTAAAGTTAATTCAAATGTATTTTCCGATTGAAGGCGATGCAGGTGATGAGTTTATAGGATGTTTCCCAAAACCAGAATTAGACGAATTGATTGTTAAAACTGGAATGTCTAAACTAATAGATTTAATTAAGGATAGTAAAAAAGAGCAAACTGAAACTGAAGAGACGTTTGTTGCTCCCGTGGAATCTAAGGTAGAAGAAGTAACTGTATCTTCTAAAACAATCGAGACTAAACCTGCTAGTAAACCTTTAGGAATCCCAGTTAAAAAAGTCGCAGCGACTGATTCTTTTGATTTAGATTTGTAAGTTAATATATCTGATATATGTTTTGATTGGTTTCGTATATCAGATATACTTTTCAACAAAACTAATCCCCCTGAACAATACGAGGAGTCTACTAAGGCTCTCTTTTTTTATCCTTTAGCCTTACATAAGTAATCTATGTTAGTACAAATTAATACAGCATTAAACGTCAATTTAGTTACAGCTTCTTTTAGTAAGAGCGAATTAGCTGAGACTTATAATACTGCTAATTATTGGAGTTATCAAGATATTAGTATAGAGCAGTTAAAAGTTTATGTTAGTCAAGGCGCTTCTATACGTCCTGGAATGTCCAGAGTCAGTTGTAGAAAAAAAGACATTGATGCAATGCAAATAATGGTTTTTGATTTTGATAACGGAGAAACTATCAAAGAAGTAGTGACGAATGATAGAGATAATATCATTGCTATGGTAAAACCAAGCGCTAGTTATACTGATGAAAAACAGAAATTTCATGTAATCTGTGTTTTATCTAAAGTTATTACTGATGTTAAATTGTATGAAAAAATATACAAACATTATTTGAAAAATTATTTCAAAACTGCGGATAAGGCGTGTTTCTCTCCACATCAGTTTTTCTATGGTACTACTAAGAATAATACTGCTAAAATTTATTTACCAGAGTATTACGAAAAAATAGATGTTGATATGAAATTAGTTGATGTAGAAATAGTTGAAAGTAGTTTAGTTAAATCTG
Organism: Okeania sp. SIO2F5; assembly: GCF_010692685.1. Lineage (NCBI taxonomy): Bacteria > Bacillati > Cyanobacteriota > Cyanophyceae > Oscillatoriales > Microcoleaceae > Okeania > Okeania sp. SIO2F5. Next base: position 6,360 of record NZ_JAAHGU010000159.1, read on the forward strand.
TTAGCGTTGATGTTTCTAAGCAAATTCATAAACCTGAAAAATTAGAAAAAACAGATATTAGTTATACGAAATATTTAGAGGAGCAATTATCAGAAATAGTTAACGACCCTAATGAATTGTTTTTTCTTCATAAACATGATTTTAAACCAACTTCAGTAGATGATAAAAAATTAACTGCTAAGTACCATGGAAGTAATCCTTTTTCTCCTACAGATTCTAGTAAAACCAGTTTTGTTGTAAGCTATCGCGAAGGCGAGTTATTACCAGTTTGGTACGATAGGAGCAATAATGTTGATAACGAAAGAAGCGGAGGGAATTTTGTCGAATATGTCAGGCAATCTTATAAAAATTTATATAACCAGGAATTAAATTTTAAAGAAGCAGTAAATAAGATTACCGAGCATTTTGGTTTGCCTGAGTATAAATTTAATTCAGGTAAATTAAGTAAAGAAGATTTTGCAATACATTGCGAAACAAACAAGGAAAATTTATCTCAGATATTTTTGAATTATGCTAAGGGTCGTATTTATGGGATGAGAGATACTTGGAATACTAAACTAGGAGAGTATTTTTATTTACAAGATGATTATTGTTGGGTTGTTGGAAATTTTTCAAAGTTCATGAAACAATTTTTTTCTTACTTAAAAGAAGTTGATATTTCTATAATACCTAAAAATAATGAGTTTGAATTTTATGATTTTGCAAGTACTTTTTGTTCTAAAACAATGAATTTGTATGGAGAGATGAAGAGTAGTCCTCCTATAGAAAATGATGAGTATGTAGCTTTCAAAAATGGTTATTATAGTTTATCTGAAAAAAGGTTTGTAGGAGATGTTTTAGATGTGTTTAACTTAACAGCTTATGGTTTTGAATATAACGATATATCAGATATACGAGCTGCAAATGTATTAGCTGAGTGGAAAGAGTATTGTAATTTAAGTTATTCTGATAATAAAACAAATGCTGAATTATTTTATATTTGGAGTTTGTTAAATGTATTAGGAGTAGCTTACCGAACAGAAAATCATGTAGGTTTAACTGGTACTGCAGGAAGTGGTAAATCTACTAATTTAGATTTATTACAAGTTTTAGCTGATGTTAAAGGTAAAGCTGCTGTGCCTAATGTCTTTGCTGATGATAATAAATTTGGTTTATGGCAATTAGAAGGTGTTAAGAGTTTATTTATTAATGAATTTGATGGTAATGCTAAATATTTGAAAGGAATGAATAGAATTTCTGGTACAGGAGATTACCAAACAGTGCCTATGGAGCCTAAAGGTAAAAAGTCATATCAGCAGCGTGTTTTTTGGAGTATTACTACAACAACTGAAGGAGAGATAGGAATTAGAAGTGAACAACATGGAGCGATGCGAAGATATATATTTATTGAGCATAGTGATAAAACGAAAAAAGTAGGAGTCGATAAAGAAAAGTTAATTAAAATGAAAAGGAAAATTAGAGCTAAAAGTAATAAAGCTTATAGTCCTTTTTTAATAGAATTAATTATTGCGATTCATAAGTTGTCTGATATAGACATGTTATTGGAGCAATGGAAAAATTTATGTAATAACCCTGAACAACAGGATATCAAGAAAAGAATATCTCAAACTAATAGTAAATATGGTCATTTTATTGAGATGTTTTTAGTAGTAACTAATTCACCAACTGATTATGTAACAAGCGACGAGTTAAGATTAATGGTAGAAAATTATAACTCTTCTTTTGCTAACAATTATGATAGAATTAGTATTCAATCGACGAGAATGAATTGGTTTACTGATGAGCTAATCAATTTACATGACTGGAAATTTTCTAAAGATAAAGAACGAAAAAGAATAGGAAATTCTAGGATATCTGTTTATAAAGGTTTAAAAGCTGTTGTTCTTGGAGAAGACCCTGACGATGTGAGCACAGACGAAGATTTTTAGTAATTGAGTCGTATATCTGATATTTGTTCATATAATAAAAACTTATTCCATATATCAGATATACTAATTAAACTTTTACGACTTACTATTGTAATTAGTTTAATTCTCAGTTATTATTGTATGTATAGAGAACAAAAACTTATTATTCATTCACCTTAATCAATTAAAGTGTGTTAGAATAATAAGAGAACAAAGACCAACTTATCAAATTAAGGAATTATTACAATGGCAAAAATCGAACTTTTACATCCTGTTACAGTTGTTTCTGACGAAACTGGTAGCCATGAAATTGATATTCAGCATGAGGTTTATCAAAAATTAGCTAAACCTGGTAAAAACGGTAAAGCTACTATTAAACCTAAAAATTATGAAGATATTAGTTTGTTTCTTACCGACGGCGGAACAATTGGAACGAAAAAGTTTAAAGTTACCGAAATAACCAAATTACCAGTACCAGGATATCCAGGAGTAACAATTAATAATTTAGAATATTTATCACAGTTTCCGAATATCGAATTAATCGAACCTGATAATAAGCCTTTAAGCATTATCAACGTTGATATCAATATGTTAACTACTAATGCTCGTTATATTTGGTCTCATTTTTGTTCTTTATTTGGTCAACCACCTTTACATGATGTAGGACAATTTTTTTACGATAAAGCTAGTTACGAATACAATTTTTGTACAGTAGCACGACTTGTAAAAATGTATGATTCTGAGACAGAAACAAATGTCTTACGAGTAATGATTGCTAATAAATATTTTATTCCTGTTGAATATGCTCGAAACGAAGAGGGAGATGGAGTATATAAAATTAATAACGGGAAAAACTCTATCGAATTAAAAATCATCAATGCTTATAATGACCAAACAGGAGAAAATGATAAACCTTATCCTGAGATACAAGTAAGGGATAAAAAGAATAAGTTTTTAGATTATGTAATTAGCATGTCCATTGATAAAAATACAGTATTATCAATGGAAGAGTTTGTAGAATATTGGAATGATGGAGATATAGATTCACTTCCGATAACACCACCTTTAATTCCTAGTTTGTCCTATGCTAAAATCTTAAAATTTCCCGCTGCAAATGGATTCATGGAAAATGGAATTTATTTATTGTTATATAACCCGAAATTGATAACTACTGGTATTATGACAGGTTGTTCTAATTGGAATGTTGAAGTTCCGTCTAAATTTAAAGAATTGTCAATATCTACTGATGGTAATACTTTTACACCTGATGAGGTATTAGGAAATGTTGAATCTTTAATGTTTTCAAAAAATTGTCCTGTTAGCACTATGTTAAAAGGCCTAAATAATCCTAATCACAAAGTAGTAGTGATAATTCGTAAATTTGATTCAACACAAAAAGCAAGTCCGGGAATGCAAGTCTTATTATCTGCCAGTAAATTAGGTATTCCTGCGCAATATCGTAATGATTCAGAATTTATGGATTATGTAACAATGAATTTGCCATCGAGTATTTTTGCAGAAAAACCTTTAGATGTAACTCCTGCGTTAAAAAGTTACGAAGATGAACCTTTTTAAGTTTTCATATATCTGATATATGAAAACACTGAGAATTAACCCCTGAACAATAGGTTAATTCTCCTTTTTATTCTTAATTATTAACAGAAATCAATGACTTATCAACTCAGAGAATATCAATTAGAAATCATTCAAAAATTAGAAAAAAGTCTTTCTCGTACTGTTTGTATTCAGTTACCAACAGGTTGCGGAAAAAGTGTTATTGCTCAACATGAAATTAAAAAATTTGTATTGCAAGGAAAAAAAGTTTTAGTTTTAGTTCCGAATTGCACATTAGTTGATAATTTGTATAGATATATGACAGAATTTGCAACTTCTGTATATTCTGGAATTAAACCTAATTTATCGAAACCTGTAATGATTAGCACTTATGCTTCAGCTAAAAAATATAGAGATATTTTTAGACCTGATTTAGTTGTAATAGACGAATGTCACCACACTCCGACTGATACTATTTTAAATATTGTTGATAATTATCCTAGATGTGTTGTTTATGGATTCACAGCAACAGTAAATCGTCCTGATGGGATTGGCTTAGATAAAGTTTTTTCAGAATTAATCGTAAGTAAGCCTATTAGTTGGTTTATTAATAAAGGATATTTAGCAGATTATTCTGTTTATATCCCTGAAAAAGACAAAATTACTTTTGAAATGATAATGTCGTCTGGTGAAGATATTATGAAACAGTTAGAAATGATACCTCTGACTAAAGATACTTTCAATTTGTGGAAGGATATTGTACATTTACCGATTCGTGGAAAAACTATAATTTTTAATTTTAATATAGCTCATTCAAAATTGGTTAATCACTATTTCCTGCGTCAAGGAATTACTTCAATACATATAGATGGGAGTTTTGACCCGCAATTAAGAAAGAAATTATTACAACAATATAATGATGGGAAAATTCAAGTTTTAAATAATGTGAATTGTCTATCTGAAGGTGTTGATGTTGTTGGTATAGATTGTGTGATTTTAAATGGTTTTACTAAATCACAAATTATGTTTATGCAACGAATAGGAAGAGGTTTAAGACCAGCCCCGGGGAAAAAATTGATTGTTATTGATTCTGGTAAAAATTTCTTATATCACGGGGATATAAAACACAAAAAAATTTGGTCTTTAGAAACAAAGACTAAAAGTAAAAAGAAACGTAAAGCAGGACATTATTATTGTTCTTTTTGTGGTTCTGATTTAGGTACAACTTCTGATTTTTGGCCTGAATTATTACAAAAACATCCGGAATTTGATGAATACAGAACGAAAAAAGTATGTTGTAACAACTTAACTTGTGATAGTCATGGAGATGAGTTTGTATTTAATGTGTTGACTTATACTAAACCAGAAAAGAAGCCTTCGGATGTGATTAAAATCGACCCGCGTTTACAGAAATATTCTAAATTGGATTTAGAAATGGCTGAATTAAATGCTTTGTTAAGGAGGAGATTACAGAAAGATACAAAAGCACAAATGATTGTTGAATTAACTATTCCTAAAGAAATGAAAAAAGATGCTTTAGCAATAGTTTATGAAAAAGAAAACAACCGAGAATTAAAAATTAAAGCTTTATTAGGGAGTAACAATTAATGTACAATCCAAACGATTATTATTTTCAAGATGGTTCTGTTGTTTATCCAGAAGAAAAAATCGATTTATTTGATATATCAGATATAGAAGATATTCCTAAAGATTCTAGAATTGAATATCGTGATATCGAAGATTATGCTGATATTAGTTATGTTGTTTTTGATATTGAAACAACTGGAGTGGATTGGACTAAAGATAAAATTTATATGATTGGCCTGAAAAATGAAAAAGGTCGTCATTTAATTTTAAAAAATAAGAATGAAAAAGAGTTGTTACAAGAATTTTTTCATATAATGCAAAAAAAGAAACCAGATTATTTATTTGGTTACAATATCCAATCTTTTGACTTGCCTTTTATTTATCATCGTGCATCTAAATATATGGGTATGCCTGGGATTGTGCCTAGTTATTGGCATAAACAGAATAAACAGTTAAAGCAATTTAATCAGGCTAAATTATTCGGAAAACCTATTAGGTATCTTCCTTATAAATTTTTCGGAGAATTATCTTCTGTTAATATTATTGACTTATACCATCAGGTTCTTGCTTATGACAACGTAAAAAGAAAATTGACAAGTCATACGTTAAAAAATGTTGTATTGCAATATAAGTTGAGGAAAGAAAGAAGACTAGAATTAAAATATGACGAAATGATGGCTCATTATGATAATTGGATGAATAACGATGTACATAATGTTGTTGATATCATTGCTAAACATCGTAAAGAGTATATTAGTGAAATAAAAGGGACTAATGTCTTTAATGAATTGAAAAAGAAAAAGTCAATTGATATTATTCAGGAATATTGTGCATATGACCTCGATGATACAGAATTAATTGCAGATATGATAGTTCCTTCTATTCATTATCAAGGATTATTGTTCAATTGGAGGCCAGACCAAAATGCTGTTTATGGGACTGGTTTTAAATGGAATAGTGTGTGTTCTGATTATTATGGGGAAAATATCATCAGAACACCTGATGCTAAATGTAGTTATAAAGGTGCGTTTACGTTTGCTAATCCTGGTTTGTTTAGAAATGCTGCTCAAATTGATATTAGTTCAGCCTATCCTTTTACCCAATTATTACATCGTGCGTATGATTACGATAAAGACCCAGATATGGTAGTAATTAAGTGGTTGGCTAAAGTTGTCAAGGATAGAATGTTTCATAAGAATAATGCTGAAAATGATATCAAATCTAAATATTTAGCTGATGCTTTAAAAATTATTGCTAATAGTGGATATGGGTTTTACGGAACGACAGGATTAGAATATAATTCGATGGGGGTAGCTGCTTTTATTGCTGCTGTTGTTTCAAAATTAGTAAAGTTTATTAAATCACGAATAGAATATTATGGTGGTGTTGTTTTTCAGGTTGATACTGATGGATTAATTTTTTGCGCTTTAGGTAATTATAGTCCCGCTGAAATCCATGAAAATGTTCAAAATGATTTACCATCAGGATATGAAATAGGTCTTGATTGGTTGAGTGATGCTGTTTTCGTTCCGATAAATGAAGATGGAGTAGGAATTAAAAAAAATTACATAGTTTTTTCAGATGGTAAAATTATCAAACAACGAGGGAAAATTAATAACAGAGAACGTTGTTTATTAGAGAAAAAATTCACAACAACTTATGTAAAAAAGATTGTTTATGAGGGATATGCTGAAGCACAAGATTATTATAAAAAATTAATCAGAACAATCAAAAAAAATGATTTAGATATAACTGATATACAAGTAACTCAAACTGTTAGGAGTAACGACAAAAAATTTACGCAAACATTACAGTTAGTTGAAAAAGGAGCAAAAACTGTAACTTGGTATATGGGTTATTCAAAAGAAGATAAACAGCAAGAAGTATCAACAGGAAACTATCATAAAATGTTTTATGTAGATATGGTTCAAAAAATAAAAAGAATGGTCGATACTTCTAATAAAATCGGTAATTTAGAGTTATTAAATGTGAGGTAAGTAACCTCTTGTTCAGGGGGCTATATCTGATATATATCCCTGAACAAGAGGTTAACTAGCGTATTTTTCTAAAATAAAATTAACTTCTGCTCTCCACATACCTCCTTCTGCTGGTTCTAATCTATAAGAATTAAAATAAATAGAATTAAAACATTGATATTTGTGATAGTTATTTAAGATTAAATTTATCACTTCATCTTTAGTTTCGTCTAATGAATATAAAACTTTTGCTTCATCATCTTTAGTTCTATTAGGAAGTGTAATAAAAATAAGAATTTCATATCTAAGTAATGGTGTTGGATTTGGTTTATTTGCTGTTACTAAAGGTATGATAATTTTTATTGTTTTTTTATTAGAAATGTCTTGATAATATTGATTAGCATTGCTAGGTAATGTTTTAATCAATATATCAGAATCTTGTATATCTGCAAGACATTTTTGAATATTCTCTTCGACTTGTATAGTTTTTAACATATTAATAATAAGTTGTTATTTTTTTAGGTGCTGTTCTTACTTGGTCTCTCCAATGTTCCATTGCGGTTTTAGCTTTATTATGTTGTTGTATTCTAGTTAAATATTCTCTATCGGCTCCCATTCCTAATGTTTTTCTTTGAGGCATATTTTTCGTTCCTGTCTCGTGGAACTTGTGATAATCTTGCCTATTATATATGCTGAGTTGTCTATTTTCCCATTGTCTTGTTTCCCAATCCGTTATCATTTTTTCTGCTCTAATTAAAGGATTTTCTGGTTTCTTATATCCTTCTCTTTGTTTTTGCTCGATAGTCGCTGGTTTTAATCTTCTCAAAGGTACATCTTCATAATCTCTTCTGAAAAAACTTGTTCTATATCTAATATGTTTTTGTTCTCTTAGTCCTACATTTTCTAGAAATTCTCCCATGCTGTTAGAAACTTCTATTTTATTAAGCAACCATCGGCCTAAACTTGGTGCTACTAATTTCACAAACAATCCCATATTATAAATCCTCCATTAATAAATCTTGTAATACTTTTATTTGTATTTTAGTTCCTACGATATCATTTACGATATGTTGATGAGGCGATTCGTAACTAGGCATTAATTGTACTTTTAGTTCTCTTCCGTTAATAATCCCTATTCCGATTGAAAAAGGTTTTATTTTATCTCTGTAATCCAATTCTGTTAGGACATATCCTTTAAACATTGTATCTGTTCTGGTATATTCTAATTGTGAATCCATTGACGTGGGTTTTAAATGTCGTAAATAACAATTAATTTTTAGTGTTGAATTATCATCTTTAACATCTTTCCAACATCCTGATATATCAGATATATCAGTTGAAAAATAAATAGTAGATTTTTTAAAAATCAGTTGATCTGTTAAAAACATTGTGTTATAATAGTAATGTAGAATTGGAGAATCTCATGAGCTTAGAATTAATTGAATATCAAGATAGAGAATGGTATAAAGCAAAAGATATTATAAAGTTGTTATCTTTATCAGAAAATAATGTTAGTAATATTCTCGGAAAATATATACCAGAAAAATATAAAGTATTATATCATAACGGAACTGTAGAATTTTGGGTATTGGATAAATTAGGAATAGGTTATTTATTGTTAGAATCTTTAGCAGAAGTAGCCATAAACATTAAAACTCAATTAATTTATGAAACAATTCCTTTTATCATTGTTGATGATTTTTATGAATTAGGTGTTAATTTACCTGAATTTGATGGAAACACTTGGTATAAAGCTAAAGGTTGTATAGAAAAACTTGATTATGCGGTAAACAATGTAACTAATATTGTTAGTAGATACGTTGAAACAGAAAATAAACAAAAATATTTTGATGGAAATAAAGAATATTGGTTATTAAATCAAATAGGGTTGGCTAAATTAATATTACAGTCGAAATCAGCTTATTCTATTAAAGTAAAAGATAATTTATGTCAAAATTATATACCAGAATTAATAGAAAACGTTTTGTTATGATTTTGATATATCTGACATACCCCTTAACAATAGGTTAATCTTCCAACGCAATATTTAAGGTAAAGTCTGTTAATCTGTAAGCGCTTCTAGCTTCTTGTGTAGTAATAATCCCTGATTGTACTAATTTTGCAGACCTATTAGCTGCTTTTTC
>NZ_JAAHGU010000016.1:0-88176 GCF_010692685.1 Okeania sp. SIO2F5
CTATAACACTGAGTTTACCGTGAAAATTAACTATCTTAAGCATTTGCGATCACCTCCGGTTAAGCGTACGCTATCGCTTCCTAAAAGATAGTTATAGTAAGTGTTCGACTATTTCCGGAGATGTCTAATATAGTTTCGCTCTCGTTGCTGACCCCTGATGTGCTTCTTTAAACTTTTTCTCCATAGTCCTACACCTCAAAAACTCTTGACAGAGCAAAGTATTTGCTGATCGCTGAGTGCTTTATTTAAAGAAAACAGGTTAAAATAGAGGTCTTAATTCTTTATTGTAGTTTGAGTTTCATGGGCAACACATTTGGACATCTATTTCGGGTAACAACATTTGGTGAATCCCACGGAGGAGGAGTAGGAGTTATAATTGATGGTTGCCCTCCTCAACTAGAAATAGATGTTGCAGAAATTCAATATGAGTTAGACCGTAGGCGTCCAGGACAAAGCAAAATTACTACACCTCGCAAAGAAACAGATATTTGTGAAATACTGTCTGGAGTATTTGAAGGTCAAACTTTGGGTACGCCAATGATGATTTTGGTGAGAAATAAGGATGCTCGTCCACAAGATTATCAGGAGATGGCTAGTAAATACCGTCCATCTCATGCTGATGCAACTTATGATGCTAAGTATGGTATTAGAAACTGGCAAGGTGGGGGACGGTCTTCAGCTAGAGAAACTATTGGACGCGTTGCTGCTGGGGCGATCGCTAAAAAAATTCTCAAACAATATTCTGGTGTGGAAATTGTTGGCTATGTGAAGCGCATCAAAAATTTAGAGGCCATTGTCGATCTAGAAACGGTGACTATAGAACAAGTGGAAAGTAATATTGTCCGTTGTCCAGATACTGAATGTGCAGACAGGATGATTGAATTAGTAGAACAAATACGGGATGTGGGAGATTCTCTGGGAGGTGTGGTTGAATGTGTGGCCAGGAATGTCCCGAAAGGTCTTGGTTCTCCTGTATTTGATAAATTAGAAGCAGATTTAGCTAAGGGTGTAATGTCCTTGCCAGCGAGCAAAGGATTTGAAATTGGTTCTGGTTTTGCAGGTACTACTCTCACAGGTAGCGAGCATAATGATGAATTTTATACAGATGAGCAAGGGGAAATTCGGACTGTGACTAATCGTTCTGGAGGGGTACAGGGAGGAATTTCTAATGGAGAAAATATTGTGTTGCGGGCAGCATTTAAACCAACTGCTACAATTCGTAAAGAGCAGCGTACTGTTAGTCGTGTAGGTGAAGAGACATTGTTAGCAGCGAAAGGAAGACATGACCCTTGCGTTTTACCTAGAGCTGTACCTATGGTAGAAGCAATGGTAGCCATTGTGCTATGTGATCATTTATTGCGCCATTATGGACAATGTGAGAGTTTGAAATATATGGCGCTACGCGCTAGGGAATAGGGAATAGGGAATAGCTAACTGTAAAAGGGTTTTTCCCTGTGGAATCCATCAGGAAACAGGATTGAAAAATGTCTTAACCAATTCGGTGTTGCTGATTTGAGGTATGAAATTCAACTTTGGGTAAATTTTAAGCTAAAACAATATTGCAAATTATACCTATTTAGTCACCGAACAACTCTTTTCTACCTACTGACTCCTGACTCCTAGCTCCTAACTCCTGTGAAATCATACATTTATTCAGCAACGCCACCAATTCTTGTAATGCTATAAATAGTGCTTTGCAGATTGGTTAATTATTAAAATTGGACAATTTTTTGAATTGGCAATAATTAACAACTTATAGAAAAGCAAGCTGCTATATTTTCTCTCTCTAGTTCAATTTCCTAAAAATCCAGAAATCTTTAAATTCATAAAGTGGAAACTGCTAAAAGAAAATTCATATGGAAACTAAACTTTCTTCTGAAGTGCTAACTCAAGATAATGTTGATTTCTCCAAGATGTCTGAACAAATGGGAGATTTTTTAGTGAAGTTTTGGGGTGTACGAGGTAGTGTTCCTACCCCAGGAAAAGATACTATTAGATATGGTGGAAATACTTCTTGCATAGAAATGCAAATAGCTGGTAAGCGCCTGATTTTTGATGGTGGAACTGGTCTACGAGAATTAGGCGAGGAAATGATGCAGGAAATGCCAGTAGAAGCTTATATGTTTTTTACTCATTATCACTGGGATCATATTCAAGGTTTCCCTTTATTTACTCCTGCTTTTACCCCAGGAAATAGTTTTCATATCTACGGAGCTATACCTCCAGAAGGGGAGTCCATGAGAAAGCATTTTATACAAAGGGTTCTACATTATAATTCTCCTATTCCTTTAAATGGTATCCAGGCTGACTTACGTTTTTATGAGCTTCAGCATGGGGAAAAAATGATGCTGGATGATATTGAGATTGAGACTGGTTCTCTGAATCATCCTAATACAGCAATGGGATATAGAGTGACATGGAATGGACGGACGGTAGTTTATTGTTCTGATACGGAACATTTTCCCGATCGCTTGGATGAAAGTGTGGTAGATTTAGCCCGCAATGCTGATGTATTAATCTATGATGCTATGTACACTGATGATGAGTATCATAATCCTAAGTCTTCTAAGGTGGGTTGGGGACATTCGACTTGGCAGGAAGCAATCAAAGTAGCTAAAGCAGCAGGAGTAAAGCGGGTGGTAATTTTTCACCATGAACCTACTCACAGTGATGATTTTCTCGATGAAATAGCAAAAAAAGTCAAAGCAGCTTTTCCCCAGGCAGTTATGGCCCGCGAAGGTTTAGTCCTGCCAATGGGAGTTTAAAAAGCGTTTTCTGGCGGAATGCTGCGCAAACAGCAATTCAGCAGTTCAGCGGTCAGCTCTGCAAACAGATACCTAATTAGGGTTTGCTGAAAAAGTCTTTTAGTAGGAGACAGGAGACAGGAGACAGGAAACAGGAGACAACCCACCCCTCGCCCCTCCCAGGAGGGGAGAAATGGGAATGAGCGAGGAGGTAGGAGTAAGAATTGTAAGAGTGATTTTTCTACCATAGTCAGCCCAAAATACTAGCTTTTTGCAGCTGTTGGCACCGAAAAGCTGGCACTTTTTTGAACCCCAAAAAGGCTAATACCTTTATTTATCAATACTTTGAGAATTAATCAGCAGAGCAATAATTAGGGTTTGCTGAAAAAAGCAGAGTGTGGGGACCCACCCCTCGCCCCTCCCCCTCCCAGGAGGGGAATGTGGGGAGGGTGGGGAGAGCTGAGAAAGTAGGAGGAATAATTGTACCTGTATCTTTCTGTGCTTATCTGCCTTTTATCCTGACTTTTTGGTCACTCAAGCTGAAAAGTTGGCACTTTTTTTCGCTCCAAAAAGGCACTTACTTTTATATGTCAGTGTTTTTAGATTTAATCAGCAAACCCTAATTATATGCACAAATTTTTAGGCTAATAGCTGAAGCGCTAATAGCTGATAGCTAGTTAAAATAACTACTTTTAGTACAGGTTTAATAATAGTTGCTTTCGATATTCTTTACTGGTAGAGTTATCATCTCCTAAGATATTAAATATTGCCAGCATTGCTTTGCGTGCGCCGTCATTTTTATATTTACGATTTCTGGTGACTATATCTAAAAATAATTTTAGTGCTTCTTCATAGTTAGCTGATAGTGTTAAGCTACAAGCTTGAGCATACATTTTATCTAGTTCACTATCACCAGGATTTTCTGCTTCTTGTTTAAAGTGAATTAGTCCTTTTACTGCTTGTATTTGGGGATAAAACTCTCGGTTATTTTCTCCAATAGTTTCTATTAGTTTTTGAGCTTCTTCTAATCGATTTAAGCTGACTAAAAATTTTGCAGCTTCTATGATTAAGCTAATATTACGAGGATATTTTTGAAAAAGCTGGTCTAAAAGATTTTTTGCTTGTTTTAATTCACCAGATTTTGTCAAGTTCCGCAGTGTTTCTAATTCTGTTTCTAGTTCTGATTTAAGATTAAGTTCGCCTAGAAAATTTCGTAGTTTTGGCTCTGATAGAACTCCTACAAAACCTGGTTTAACTTCTCCTTGAGTTACAATTTTAACATCTGGTACTCCCTCTACACCATAAGTTTGAGCTAATTCGGGATTATGATCGACATCCACTTTAGCTAAGATAAAGTCATATTCTTGAACCAACTTTTCTAAGATTGGTTTAAGCATTTTACACGGACCACACCAAGTAGCGTAAAAGTCTACTAGAACAGGTTTTTTGTGGGAATTTTTTAAGACTTCGGTGGCAAAGGTTGTGTTGTCAACTTCTATAGATATACCCATTGAATTCCTAGAATATTTTGTGTTATTAACTATTATGTCATTATGTCGGAATTGAGCAAATTTTTGACTATATAATATGAAATAGGTGAATGTTTGCTACAGGCAATTGATCGGGAGATAGAGAGATGTGGAAATGGGGGAATGGTAAAATAGCATAATTACTTGTATTTCAGATAAAATTTATCTTTTATTCTCTCGCTCAACTTGCTCAACTTATTTATTGAGGTTTGGTGAAATAATTGTATTATTATTTTTTGTATTTCATATAAGGTTAAAATTTTCAATTATTTTAACCTTGCTACCCTAGAATTTGTATCAAGTTTGAATAAGTGCGTTATCAATAAAAAAAATCTTGTTTATAGTTATGAGAAAGAGAGATTATACAAAGTCTGGTTTATCAAAAAGATTGATGATTTTTCCCTATTTCCTGTTCTCTCCTTTAAAAAATATCATATTCGTATAATCAGTTATGATTTAGATTGCTTTAGTCAGGGTTTTGTTGGAATATATGTAGAAAGTTACCATTTCTTAAATTACTGTAAATTGCAAGTATATGAAGTACAAATATTTAAGACCTCGCCCTTAAGGACGGAGTTTGAATTTTTGTGGTGTGGGCATTTTGTCCACGACTTATGTACCTCACATATATCATCTGCGCTTGAATACTTATAAATTAAGAGAGTAGGGAGTAGGGATAATAGGGATATTTGCCCTGTGTAAAAAGATAGGTTTTTTTCATCACTAATTATCCGGACTTGATATTAGATGAAATCTGCTGTAGGTATTAGGTAAGGCGGTAAACTTTTCTCATCTAGAATATTACCTATAATCTACAAACCTTGTTTGATATAGCAGAAGGAAGAAGGCGTTTAGTTATCTAGGAGAGAAGGAAAAATATTGCGTTGTCTGAGTTTTAAGCTTTTGATATGTCTTATACCAAGGGTGTTAACGAAGTCAGAAGTCAGAAGTCAACCCACCCCAAACCCCTCCCAGGAGGGGAAGTCAGAAGTTATTTTTGTAACGGGGATGCGTGAGCAACCCTCCAAAAATATTTCGCCTTAAAAGGCGGGGTTTTAGACCCATATTATTTTGATAAATATTTGCTACAAGTAACTAGGTTATTTCTTAGGCAGTAAGTGGTAGAGGCAAACCGCCGTTTGCCCGTACAGGTAGGGGAGCTGTCGGATTGGCGACGTACAGAATGAATAGCTTTAATACCATTTATGAGGTCATAATTTATCTTTTTCATCCAATGGACATTTCCTATAAAGTCTTTATAATTGCCCTTATTATTAGTAACATTATTTTTCCAAATTGGTATTAACCTTCCTTCGACTGCTATAGCACTACGCAAATAGGTTAGGACATTCCTCTATTTCCTATTCTTTACTGCCTACTCCCTACTCCCTTTTCACTCAAATTTATTGTCCTAACCAAAGAACTGGAGTTTAGACTAAATTTTGGAATCTTCAAATAATCTACCCAGAAGCAATGAAGACTTGGAACTCACTACCCTTGGGTAATATCAGGGATGTGAATTTTCTCGATGCTTTTTATGATTTGTATTTTTGAGGGAGTTTGGGTGAGGAGTAGGTTATTCAAACTCTTCAAAAAGTCTTGCCATGGGACAATTAACCCATAGCAAAAGCTCTGGATAATTAACTTAAAAGTTGTTGCAATGCTGATAAAGAATCCGTTATCCTGTGGTGAAAAAACGAAAAAGTCCCACAAAAAAAGCTCAAAATCTGAAAATTTAGACTCAATTTCTGGTTAATTTGCCTTCTTTTTTCACCCAAAACAATCTTGGGAAATTTTGTCGTAGTCTAAACTCCAGTAGGTTCAACTATCTCACTATTCTCCCTCGGCAAGTGTTCGGCCCGCTGTAATTAGTCTAAACTCCAGAAAGAAGGTACTGCTATATAAATGTGCCAATTACCTATTACCAACTTTTATGTCATCAAGCACTAATTTAAATCCGAATATACCTGAAGAGTATGCCAAACTTGCGACTATATATGCTAAACAGAAAAAATGGGAGTTAGCAATTGAAAACTACCGTCAAGCTATTGCACTAAAGCCTAATTTTTCTTGGTATTACTATCATTTAGCACAGGTTTTACATCAACAAGAAAACTGGGATGAAGCTATAAAACTTTACTATAGCGCTATAGAATTAAACCATAATTTTTCTTGGTATCATTATAATTTGGGAGATGCTTTAAGCAAATTAAAAAGATGGGAAGATGCTGTTAATGCTTACAAAAATGCAATTAAAATAGATCGAATTTTTCCTTGGTCTTACTATAATTTAGGCAATGCTTTAGTAGAGTTAAAAAAATGGGATGAAGCGATATATAACTATATTTATGTGGTTAAGTTACAGCCAGGAGCGCCAGGAATTTACAGGAAATTAGGAGATGCTCTAGAACAAAAATATAATTCAGATATAGATGCAGCAATTCAGGATTATCATCAAGCTATTCAGCATCAAGGGCAACATCTTATTTACGATAAATTACTGGAATTTTTACAGGATAATCCAAATTTATTTGTCGAAATAGCAAATAATTTAGCTAAAGCAGATAAGAATAATGGGGCGATTATTTTTTATAAAATAGCTTTAGAGATTAATCAAGATGACTTAGAAATTTGCCACAAACTACAGCAAGTTTTAGATAAAAAATACCAGTTATCCCAAGAAATTTTAGAACTCCGAAGAAAAATAGAATTAAATCCAAATAGTAAGTCTTATTATAATTTAGGTATTGCCTTAACTCGACAACAAAAATGGGAGGAAGCAGTTGTAGCTTATCGTCAAGCTATTGAAATTAATCCAGACCTATCTTGGTGGTTTTTTTACAATATATGGGAAGCTTTTGCGAGAGAGGATCAACTATCAGAAATACTAACTTTTTTCCAGAAATTTCACAAGTCTAATCCTGATTCTTATTGGTCTTACTTAAATATAGGAGAGGCTTTAACTCGTTTGAATAAAATTGAAGAAGCTATACCTTATTATCAAACTACTTGTTATCAGCAAACTCAGAAGTTATACCCTGAATTAGTATCTCAACCATGGAATTTAGAAGAAGTACAAGGACCGAATTTTATCATTATTGGAGTTCACAAAGGAGGTACTACTTCCCTTTATAGTTATCTGACTCAACATCCACAAATTGTTCCTCCGATTAAAAAAGAAATGGATTTTTGGTCTTGGAAATTTAATGAGTCTATAAATTGGTATTTAGCTCATTTTCCAGCAATTTCAGAAAAGAAAAATTTTCTCACAGGGGAAGCTAGTCCTAGTTATTTTGATTATCCGAATGCTGCGAGAAGAATTTTTCAAGTGTTTCCTAAAGTTAAGCTAATTATACTTTTAAGAAATCCTGTGGATAGAGCCATATCTCAATATTATCAGTGGCTACGATTAAATTGGGAAAATCGCTCTTTTGAGGAGGCTATTCAATTAGATTTAGAGAAGCTAACGAAAGCTCCTGAAAAAGTTAATTACTGGATGAAGGAATTAAATTATTTAGCACGAGGAGTATATGTTGAGTTTTTTAAGGAATGGATGAGTTTATTTCCACGGGAACAATTCCTAATCTTGAAAAGTGAAGATTTTTATGTTTACCCAGAAGTTACTATGGGGAAGGTTTTGAATTTTTTAGATTTGCCAGAATATAAACTCTCAGAGTACAAAAATTATAATATGGGAAATTATTCTCCTATTGATGAATCAATCCGTAGAAGTTTAAATGATTATTTCCAAATTCATAACCAAAGATTAGAAGAGTATTTAGGAATGAAATTTCACTGGGATTAGGGGTAAATTCAGTGATCAGTTAACAGTTATCAGTACTTCCTGGAATAGGCAGGCAAGAAAATACTGAAAATTCTTTGTTATACCCTGAAAAAGGAAGGCTTGAGACCCGATATTTTTGTCAAAAAAAGAGAGATTGAAATTTGAGTGAGTGACAATCAGGTTATGAGATTATTTCAAATATTTATTGATTAATTGGTAGTCCTGCATAGTAATTGTATACAAGGAACAAGAGATGTTTGGCACAGGAGCAAGATGCTTCCACTGCCGTACTTCGTAACAAAAATAATGCAATGCACGACCATTACAATGCACCACCACGGATTAATTAATCCTTAGAAGTTTAAATGATTATTTCCAAATTCATAACCAAAGATTAGAAGAGTATTTAGGAATGAAATTTCACTGGGATTAGGGGTAAATTCAGTGATCAGTTAACAGTTATCAGTACTTCCTGGAATAGGCAGGCAAGAAAATACTGAAAATTCTTTGTTATACCCTGAAAAAGGAAGGCTTGAGACACGAAATTTTTGTCAAAAAAAGAGAGATTGAAATTTGGGTGAGCTACAATCAGGTTATGAGATTATTTCAAACATTTATTTATTCATAAATCTGTAGGAGTTTCAATGATTATTTTCAAATTCATAACCAAAGACTAGAAGAGTATTTAAGAATGAAGTTTAACTGGAATTAGGAGTCAATTCAGTTATCAGTTACAACCTATTCCATGTAAGTGTGGTACAGTAATTCTAGTAGATTGTCTCAAAAAGAATGAAAACTTAATTCCATACTTCAACAACTATTTAAAAAACTAATCCTACTGTACCTCATCAACCTGGAATACCCTTGATCGGTACTTCCTGCAATAGGGATACGAGAAGATTCATAACTTGATTTATTATACCCTGAAAAAGGAAGGATTGAGACCCGATATTTTTGTTAAAAAAAGAGAGATTGAAATTTGGGTGAGCTACAATCAGGTTATGAGATTATTTCAAACATTTATTTATTCATAAATCTGTAGGAGTTTCAATGATTATTTCCAAATTCATAACCAAAGACTAGAAGAGTATTTAGGAATGAAGTTTAACTGGAATTAGGAGTCAATTCAGTTAGCCTCCTACCGGATAAACTGCAGACTTCAGTTAGCCTCTTTACAAAAGAGTTACCCTATCAGTACTTCCTGGAATAGGCAGGCAAAAAAATACTGAATTTTATTTTTTATATCTTGAAAAATGAAGGCTTGAGACCCGATATTTTTGTCAAAAAAAGAAAGATTGAAATCTGGGTAGCCTACAATCAAGTTATGATATTATTTTCAAAAGTTTAAAATATCAATATGTATTCAAATTTAACTCCAGAAATGTCAGCTTTTAGTTTATATCAAGAAGCAGAATCTTATTTAGAAGCTGGAAAACTAGATGAGGCTTATTTATACTGTGAAAAATCTCTAGAAATATTACCAGTTTATCCTTTGACTTGTAAAACATTAGGAAATGTATTACAGGCAATGGGAAACTTAGAAGAAGCGATAATTTGGTATACAAAAGCTATAATGCAGCAGCCAAATTGGGCGGAAATTTACATAAATATTGGGAGTTTATATGCTAAACAAAATGAATGGCAGCCAGCTATAGCTTGCTATGAAACAGCTATTGAAATACAACCAAATTTGCCTGGTGCTTATCGAAATTTATCTAGGGTTTGCCAAAAATTAGGTAACTTAAGTTTGGCAGAAAAATATTGGGATAAAGCTCAAAAAATAGAATTAGAAAAGACGGCTTTAGAAAAAGTGAATCATGGGGAGATTTTATTAAATGAAGGTAAAACGGAAGAGGCAATAACTGATTATCGTGAGGCGATAGAATTAAATCCTAATTTATCGGAAGCTTACTCTAAATTAGGAGAAATTTTTGTAGAGCGAGGAGAATTAGATGCAGCTATCAATTGTTATCAACATTTGATTAAAATTTTACCTGAAAACTGGATATTCTCTTACAAACTAGGCACAATTTTTCAAGATATAGGCAAGTTAAATGATGCAGTTGAGGCATTTCAACGAGCTATAGAACTTAATCCAAATTTTCCTTTGTATCACAAACATTTAGCAGATATTTTGTATGAACAGGGTAAATTAAATCAAGCTATTACTTGTTATCATCAAGTAATTAAAATTAACCCGAAAAATTGGGATGCTTACTGTAAAGTAGGGGAAATATTGCTCAAGCAAGGAAAAATAAATCAAGCACTTGTCATTTATCAAAATGGTCTCAAGCTTAATCCTAATTTAGCTAGACTTCACTATAAAATGGGCGAAGCGCTAAGTAAACAAAAAAAATTGCAGTTAGCAATTCCAGCTTATCGTCGAGCTATAGAATTAAAAGTAGATAACTATTTATTTTATCGCAAGTTAGCAGATGCTTTACAACAACTAGGACAACTAGATGAGGCAATTATTAATTATCAAACAGCTATTGAACTTAATCCTAATTCTTGCTGGTTATATACATCATTAGGAAAAACATATATCCAACAAGAAAATTGGTCTGATGCTATTGAATGTTTGAAAAAAGCAATACAAATTAAACCAGACTACCATAAAGCTTACGAAAAAATAGCCTATATTTTTGAACAGTTAGGCGATCGCTCTGCAGCAGAAAAATGTAGATATCAATATCAATTACCATCTGAAGTAGGGTAGTAGGGGAGTATTCAACAATTAATAATTAATTATTAATTATTAATTATTAACAATTACCTCTCCTTTCCTTGAAAAGAAGAGGATTGACTTAAAGGAAAATTTTTGCTTCTCTTGGTCGATTGGATATGGCGAGGTCTCCTCACCATCCCACCCTTCGGAAAGCTGCGCTAACAACCGCTTGTTTCTCCTTTAAAGGAGAGGCTTTAAACCTTAATTATTCGGTAAATATAATAATAATTAGGGTTTGCTGAAAAAGTCTTATGGGTGAGGGACCGAGTCAGGAGGACTGAGTCAGGAGGACCGAGTCAGGAGAAATAGGAATTACAGAGGATGTAGTTGGAAGAATTGTCCCTTAATTTTTCTGTCCTTGTCTGCACAAAATGCTAACTTTTTGAGCTTTCTTGGCCGAAAAGCTGGCACTTTTTTCAACCTAAAAAGGCTGAAACTTTTATATGTCAATGCTTTGATAGTTAATCAGCAAGCCCTAATTAATGCTAACCAGCGTGCTAATAATTAAAAAAGTGATTTGGTTCACGTTAATTATTTAATAATTGAAGTGGTATCTAAGTGAAGCATTAATACATAGTAATTGGTATTATTGAAAAGGGAGTAGGGAGTAAGCGGTAGGGAATGGTGGGAAATTTCAGACATTCTCAAAACAATCAAGAAAAGTATTTTTATTATGTCTAATTTAATGAGACCTGATATAACTTATTGAAATACAGCAAATTTTAGGAAGTGTGAGGTACAGTTTGAGACTAATCTATAATTTTTATTCATTCCCTGTTGCCTGTTGCCTGTTGCCTGTTGCCTATTCCCTATTCCCTATTCCCTATTCCCTATTCCCTATTCCCTATTCCCTAAAGCATAAAACTTTGTACCTTATCAACTGGAAAACTGCTGTATGTCTAATAATGAAAAGACAAAAAAACTAATAATTAATTTTAATCAAATAGCAGCATCTCATTTGGCCGAAGGAAAGTTAAATGAGGCTTATGCAGCTTGTGTTAAAGCATTAAATAGCCAACCAGAATTTGCACCAGCTTGTAAAACTATGGGAGATATTTTTCAAGCACAAGGTGAGATAGAAGCAGCCAAAAATTACTACAATAAGGCTATTCAAATACTACCTAATTTTGCTGAAGCTCATGCAAACCTGGGTAGTATGTATGCCAAACAACAGCAATGGGAACCAGCAATTTCAGCTTACGAAAAAGCCCTCAAAATTCAACCAAATTTAGCAGGAGTTTATCGAAATTTAGCTAAAGTCTGGCATAGCATTGGTCAAGAAAAATTAGTCACAGAATGTAATTATCAAGCAGTTATTCTAGAACCAGAATCATTGACAGCCACAGAACATATAAATTTAGGAAATAAACTTTTAGAGTTAGACAAAATAGAGGCAGCAATTAACTGTTACCGTCATGCTATTAAAATCAACCCCAATTTATCCGCAGCATATCAAAATTTAGGAGAAATTCTGAGTCAAAAGGGCGAGTTAGAAGATGCCTTAATAACTTTAAACCAAGGAATAAAATTAGCTCCTAAAAATCCTAGACTTTACTACTTACTAGGGAAAGTTTTCCAAGAAAAAAAAGAATATGATTTAGCTCACTCTGCCTATATTAGTGCGATAAAACTCAAACCAGAAAATCATTTATTCCACAAAAAATTAGGAGATGTATTTCAAGAAAAAGGAGAGCTAGAGCAAGCGATCGCCTGTTACCAAAAATCTCTAGAAATCAACCCTAATTTTTTTTTGCTTACTACAGTTTAGGTAATATATATATTAAGCAACAACGATGGGATGAAGCAATTTTTGCTTACCGTAAATCAACTATTATCAACCCAAAATTTTCTGGTGCATACTATAACTTAGCTGATGCTTTTCTGCACAATTATCAAAAAAAAGAAGCTATTAACGCTCACTTAGAAGCTGTGAGACTTAGACCAGAACATTCTTGGTTTTCTCATCATTCAGTCTTATGGAATAATTTATTAGAAAATAGGCTTGAGGAAGTATTAAATTTATATCAAAATGCCACCAAAATTGAGCCAAATAGTTTTTTTTGTCATCTCAATTTAGGGGAAATTTTCACAAAAATCGGAAATATTGAAGCAGCCATTAGAAGTTATAAAAAAGCCTGTTACAACCAAACAAAAAAAATCCATCCTACTTTTGTAGAAAAACATTGGAATTTTCATAACGCATCAAGTCCTAATTTCATTATTATCGGTTCTCAAAAAAGTGGTACAACCTCTTTAGCAAATTACATTAATCAACATCCTCAAGTTTTACCAGCTATTAAGAAAGAAACACATTTTTGGTCAGGAGAATTTCATCGAGGAATTGATTGGTATTTGGCTCATTTTCCTTCCATTCCTAAGTCACAAAATTTTATTACTGGAGAAGCTACTCCTAACTATTTAGTCAATTATAAAGTGGCAGAAAGAATCTATAGTTTACTACCCGGTCTTCAACTATTAGTCATTTTAAGAAATCCTGTAGATAGAGCCTTTTCTCAATACCATCATTGGCAAAGATTAAACTGGGAAGACCGCTCCTTTGAAGTAGCTATTAATCAAGAATTAGAAATACTCAAAACTACTCCGAAAAAACCTCAAGGAGATAAAAAATATTGGCAACTTCCGGGAAATTATATAGGGAGAGGTGTTTATATAGAATTTATGCAGAAATGGATAGAAGTATTTCCCAGAGAACAATTTTTAATTTTGAGAGGAGAAGACCTTTATCAAGGGACAAATGATACCATGAAGCAAGTTTTTGATTTTTTAGGTTTGCCAGAACATAAACTGCAAAAATATAAAAAGTTGAATTCTGGTTCTTATGCACCAATTTCCGATTTGCTCCGTCAACAATTATCTGAATATTTCCAACCTCATAATCAGAGATTAGAGGAATATTTAGGGATGAAGTTTAATTGGTAATTATTGAAGAAGGAAGAAGGAAAGAGCGAAGTTGGAAAAAGGAAAAAGTGGATGAGGACTCACAGCCCAACCAATTTTCATTAATTGATAATGGATAATGAATAATGAATAATGGATAATTACCTCTGGTTAAAACTGTTACGGAATTGAATATCAGAAAATCTGATTTCTTTTGTCTCCTTAAAAGGAGAGATTTTAAACCTTTGGGGATTAATTATCAATTATCAATTATCAATTATCAATTATCCATTGGTAAATATCCTATAGAAGCCATTTGGTATCTTTGCCTGGGTAAAAATTGATGTAGTCAAAAAATATATCCAAAGTTGATAAAACTACGTTCCGCTACGCGAACGCACTTCCACTCACTAATTCTCTTTTTCATCTTAATAAGCACCTACGCAGAGCGAATTACTTACCTCAAAAATACACGAAAATTTCTTCACAAGCAACCACCCTATATTTCTTACATATCAACACTTTTAACAAATGGCCAAGCAAAGCGCGTTCGCACTCAAATTATCCCCATTTTTCCCCCTAAATAGCTCATTTGAACTTTTTTGGGGAAATTTAGTTTAAATTCCAAATATATTTGACAATATTTTATAAGCTTAATTTATACAAATGTTTTTTTAACCAATTATTAAACCTTAAAAAGCTTACAGATAAGGCTTTTCAGAAGATAAAACAGGAATTCTATTTTCTATAGAACCCCTGAGTGGTATATATGTGATCGTCAACCTCTTCAGCATCAGTCGAATAAAGCACAAATTAATCTTAGCTGTAGCATTGTTAAGAGTCCTTTTCCTGCGGAATGCTGCGCAAACAAAGTTTTTGGTCAAGCTTTTACATCTTTCCATCCATGAGTTGGTTCTTTCTATGACCCCGGAATGCTTTAACTGGCACAAATCCTTTTTTTCCAAGATTCTCTTTCTCTAACTTTGATGGCTTTGGTGATAGCTTAAGCCGAATCTTGGTCATACATAATTGCCGGATAAATTTTCTTTAACTCCTCTATTATCTTTTCGGGGTGGTATCCATTATCAAGTAATATAGTAGTTTTAGGAATGTTGACTGGTTTGGATTTAAAGTAGTCGATGTTGTCTGATCACATTTCTATTCATCCCACATCATCAGAAACTGATGATGCATGTACAATGGGTAAAAAAGGGAAAGTCCAGACTATCAACCGCTAAATGGCTCTTATTTCCGTTAGTGCCCTTGTCAAAACAGAATCCTTTGAACTCTACACTAGCATTGCAAGTATTTTTCACCGCTTGTGAATCAATGATGATTAAAGTTGTCCATTTGGCTTTTTTTTTACTTGTTGACGTACTTGAGGCTGTAAAACATCTCTAATCTTCTCAATTACTCCTTGAGAGCGCCACTGAATGTAGCTGCCAAAAAACTATGGAATAAAGAGGTAAATCTTTGAGTAAATCAGACCAATTACAACCATTTTTAAGTTGATAGAATACACCATCCAATATTTGTCTTTTGCTCCCCGATCATGGGACAAGTTTTCTTTTTTTTTTGGCAACAATGGTTCAATAAGAACCCATTCTTGATCTGTGAAACTACTTGAAGACTGGCATTTACTCAGCTGTTGGTTATGATAATTGGCCATCGCTACTCATGATCACCAATTCCTAAAAAGATACCACTCAGGGGTTCTATAGAACCCATTTATCTTTGATTCTCACCACTGCAAGTAAAGCCAAAATACTGTTGAATAAGGGGGTCATTTCAGGCACGCCTCCTCCGGAGGAACTGCGTTAACAGTTATCAGGCACGTCTCCTCCGGAGGAGCTACTCTAAGAGTATCTCTGCAATAAGGAGGCTTGACATCAGGAATATTCTCTTTTCTCTTGGTCGATGGTCGGCCAGCGAGCAGACCCGTTCTTGCAGACCCGCTCCGAAGATCGCCATCCCACCCTACGGGAAGCTCCGCTTTTTCCTACGGAATGCTGCGCAAACATGTCGGCGACAGCCGTTAACGAAGTTGTGCGCCAGCAAAACGACCGCTTTTTATCCCCTTAAAAGGGGAGGTTTTAGACCACAATTTTTCGGTAAGGACTGAAGCTCGGAAAAAGTCAAAAGTGGATGGGAACTCACACCCCAAGCAATTGTAAATATCCTATAGAAGGCAGATATTCAACCCAAAATCAAAAGATAATTGCTGGTTTGTTATTAGTCATTAACTATTTGTTTTTAGGAGTTATTGAAGATATGTTGGATGTAAATAATCAAAAAATATCCGTATTTCATTTAAAGCAAAAAGCTGAAATATATTTATCTCAAGGAAAGTTAGATCGAGCTTATGATACTTGTTCCCAAGCTTTAGAAATTTTGCCAAATTGTGGGGAAGTTTATAAAACTCAGGGCAATATATTGCAAAGAATGGGGAAGTTGGAATTAGCTAAAAATTTTTACAGAAAAGCGATTAAATATAATCCAAATTTAGCAGAAGCTCATGCAAATATGGGTAGTATCTTTGCTAGGGAACAGCAATGGGAAAAAGCGATTATGATAAAGCTATTAGTCTTCAACCACATTTTGCCGGATTTTATCGAAATTTAGCTAAAATATGGCAAAGCTTAGGTAAGCATGAATTAACAAAAGAATGCACTCATAAAGCACTTGATTTAGAAGCTAAATATGAGCAGAAGATAAGTAAGATAGAAATATTTTCAGCTACTGAAGTAAATATGCTAGCTTCTCAAACAATTGAAAAACAAACTCATCACATTTTTAGAAGTAGAAAAGTATATTCACAATCAGCATTTGTCACAGTAGTACCTGGAGGAAAAGGTTATATTAACACGGGAGTTACCGCAGTAATAACCTCTGAAAATAAGCTAGTATCAGAAGTTTCTACAAGAAATGCTGAATTAATTATCTATTCATCAGAACTACCATCTATCTATAATATAGAAGGAACAGTTGCTTTATTATCAATAAAATGGGGTAAAAATAATTATTTTCATTGGATGTTTGATATAGTAACTCGAATTCATTTACTACTTCTTAGTAGCTTGAAAATAGATAAATTCGTAGTTAATCAATGCCAGAAAAAATTTCAAAGAGAAACTATAGAATCTTTGGGTATATCCCAAGACAAAATTATAGAAAGCGAAATTTATCCCTATATACAAGCTGAAAGATTATTAGTTCCTTCTTTCTCTTATTCCGATGGAAAATATCTGAGAATCCCTAAGTGGGGATGTGATTTTTTAAGAAATTCATTTTTGTCAGAGGAAGCTAAAAAAACAAGATATTATCAAACAGAAAGGATATATATTAGTCGGAAAGAATCATCACGACGACGAGTAGTTAATGAGGAAGAAGTAATCAGTTTTTTAGATAAATTTGGTTTTGAAAGTATTACTTTAGAATCAATGTCTGTTGCAGAGCAGGCAGCACTGTTGGCTAGTGTTAAAGTTGTAGTAGCACCTCATGGTGCAGGATTAACTAACCTTGTATTTTGTAGTTCTGGCACTAAAGTTATAGAATTTTTTGCTCCTGAATATATAGTTAAATACTATTGGATAGTTAGCAATGTATGTGGCTTGGAATATTACTACTTATTAGGTGATGAATTTGATAAATACTTTTCTGGTCAACCATTCCATAAAGATATTCTTGTTAATTTGCAGAAACTATTAGACTTAATGAAACTTGCAAAAATTATTTAACTCACTGCGCTCTAAGGTTAATAATACTAATAGAGATTTCCAATAATAAAAAATAAAATCAATTATCGCACTCTTATTTATCAATTATTTACCCCTACTCCCTACTCCCTACTCTTTCTTTTCTGAAGATGTCTAATGATATAATCATTAATGAAGTAAGTATGGCTAACATTAACTGAATGGAAAACCCAGAAGCAGCAGCATTAAAATTTAACGAAGAAGCAGAACATTATCTAACTCAAGGAAATTTTGAAAAAGCTTATGCTACTTGCTTAAAAGCTTTAGAATTAGTTCCATATTTTGCACCTGCTAGTAATACAATAGGGCAAATAATGGAAAAAATAGATGCCTTAGATTCAGCTATTGATTGGTATGACAAAGCTTTGGAAAAACAACCAAACCTAGCTGAACTTCATGCAAATTTAGGTAAAATTTATGTCAAACAACAACAGTTTCATAAAGCTATTACTTGCTACGAAATAGCCACTAAACTACAACCAAATTTTGCCGATGCTTATCGTGCCCTAGCACAAATATGGCATCAAATAGATAAGCCAGAATTAGCTGCCTCTTGTTGGTATAAAGCACTGAATTTAAAACCAGAATGGGCAACAGATTTAGAATATCTGAAATTGGCAAAAACTCTATTAAAATACCAGCTAAAGAAAGAAGCGATCGCTTGTTATGAACAAGCACTTAAATTAAATCCAAATCTATCCCAAGCACATCATAATTTAGGAGAAATTTATAGTGGTGAAGAAAATTGGCAAGAAGCTATATTAAACTACCAAAAAGCTATTCAAGTTAATCCCAAATTTTCCTGGTCTCATCACAGCTTAGGCAAAGCTTTCGCCAATATTCAGCAGTGGGAAAAAGCAATTTCCTCTTATGAACAAGCACTTCAACTAAACCCTGAAACTGCTGTTACTTATCATTGTCTTGGAGATGCTTTAGTCAATCAAAAAAATTTAGATGCAGCAATTACTGCTTATCAAAAAGCCATAGAATTACAGCCTGAAATTTGGGTGGTTCATCATAAATTAGCAAATATTTTTCAAGAAAAAGAAGAATTAGAGCCAGCCATCCTTGCTTACCATCAAGCTATTCAATTAAATCCAGATTTTCTCTGGTCTTACTACAGTTTAGGAGAAACATTAATCAAGTTACAAAGGTGGAATGAAGCAGTAGTAGCTTTTCTTTATGCCTTTAAAATTAATCAAGATTTATCAAATATCCATGAAAAATTAGGATATGCCCTCGAACAACAATCTCAATCAAATTTACCAGAAACTATTAACTATTATTCCCAGATTATTCAAAACCCTCAACCACAAAAATCTAGCACCATTAAAGAATTATCAATTCAGCCAGAAGCACCAAAATTTTACTTAAAATTAGGAAATGTACTAAGACAGAAAAATTTATTTAATGCAGCAATAATAATTTATAACCTGGGTTTGCAAGTCCAGCAAAATCATCCAGAAATTACTAACAAACTGGCTCAACTAGAAAACAAAAAAAATCAACTAGACCAGGAACTTACTAACTGCCAAAATACCGTCAACAAAAATCCCAAAAATTTCCGTCATCACTATCAACTAGGCAACATATTCTTCAAACTTCAGAGATTCGACAAAGCCATAACAACTTACATAAATGCCATTCAACTAAAACCTGAATATCCCTGGTTTTTCTTCTACTCAAACTTATTAAATTTTATAATTAAACAAGGAAAGCTCCAACAAGTATTAGAATTATTTCAAAACATTACTCAAGAAAATCAAGACAGTATTTGGTCTTACATTAACCTCGGAGAAATTCTCACAGCAACAGGAAACTTAGATGCAGCAATCAAAAATTATCAAACCGCCTCCTACAACAAAACCCGTCAACTTAATCCTTCCTTTGTTAAAAATCATTGGAATTTACAAAATGCCAGAGGTCCTAACTTTATTATTATTGGTGCTCAAAAAAGTGGTACAACTTCACTAGAAAATTACATAGCTCAAAACCCCCATGTTATACCAGCAATAAAAAAAGAAACTCATTTTTGGTATCGAGACTTCAACAAAGGAATTAATTGGTATCTTGCCCACTTTCCTCCAATTCCTAAATCAGAAAATTTTATCACCGGAGAAGCAACCCCTAACTATTTAGAAAATCATCAAGCTGCCGAGCGAATATACAATGTATTTCCAGAAGTAAAACTATTAGTAATATTGAGAAATCCTATAGATAGAGCCTTCTCTCAATACCATCATTGGATTAGACTAAATTGGGAAGACCGCTCCTTTGAAACAGCGATAAATTCCGAGTTAGAAATACTCAGAAAAAATCCCGAAAAACCAGAGGGAGGCAAAAATTATTGGCAGCAACCAGGTAACTATATAGGGCGTGGTATTTATATAGAATTTATCAATAAATGGTTAGCAATATTTCCCAGAGAACAACTACTGATTTTAAAAGGAGAAGACCTTTATGAGAAACCTGTAGAAACAATGAAACAAGTTTTTGAATTTTTAGGGTTGCCAGAACATCAACTGTCAGAATATAGAAAGTTAAACCCTGGTTCTTATTCATCAATAAGTAATGAGATGCGCCAGAGGTTGAGTGAATATTTTCAACCTCATAATCAGAGGTTAGAGGAATATTTAGAAACGCAGTTTAACTGGGAATAAAATTTAACTTGCTTCAGTTTTGTACAATAGTTAAAATCAAAATAAATTACATTGAACAGTATCGTCATTTTTAATATAAGGAGTAGTTTATGGCAAGAAAAATCTTAAAAGGTAAAGATGCAAAAATGCTCGAAAAGCCTCTAAAAAAAGATATTAAATGGACTCCAAAAAAATTAACTCTTGCCGGAATAGGTTTATTAATCCCTTATACTGCAATTGTCGTCTATGTCATATCTTTTGGAGTACCTTTAGGTTTAGTGATTGTGATGATAGCAATTCCTGTAATATTTTTCGGGGGATTTTCTCTACTATATTATTTAACAAGAAATTTATGAAATAGCTTTGTTGCACGAATATATCTAACCCTCTATGAATCAGTGTTATAGATCGACGATTTATTATATCCTTAGCAATACCATCTTCCAAACCACCCCGATGTATCCATAGTTTATCCCCAATAATTTCTATATGAACTAAACATCCATGAACTTGTATATCGTCCTCCCATTCTTGAGTAATTAATCAAAAATTATTCAATCAACCCTCCATCATTCCCTTTGTAGAATCAAATTATTTTGGCAAGAAAATTTGAAAAATATGCTCAATCAACCTAGTTTTAATCCTGCTTACTTAATTGAAACTCTCGAACCAGATACGGTATTTTTCATATCTGAAAGAGAATCTGTCTGTTTACAAGACCCACTTTATTATCGTTTAGTTCAGTTAATTGATGGTAAACGTAATGTTGATGAAATTATTGATATTCTGCAATTAGAAATTCTACAATACCAAGAATTAACACCAGAAAATCCTAATTTTTTCCAAGATATTCTGAATCTCAGTATTAAAATTCAACAAGCTTTGTTTCAATTAAACAAACAAGGGTATCTATTAGAAAATCATGAATTATTACCGTCTAATTTAGCTATTTTTTGTCATCATCTTCAGATTTCTCAGTCTCAAGCTTATAATCAATTACAATCGACTAAAGTTACTGTCAAAACATTAGGCTCAGTAACAGATAAAGATTTTATTTCCCTGTTAAAATCTTTTCAGATTCAAGTGGCTGATTCAGGAGATTTAACTATTATTTTGACTGACGATTATCTCCATCCTAACTTAGATGAATTTAACAAACAGACTTTAGCTTCTCAAACTCCTTGGATGTTAATCAAACCATTAGGAACTATTGCTTGGATCGGACCTTTATTTCAACCCTATCAAACAGGATGTTGGGATTGTTTTGCACAGCGTTGGCGAGATAATCGACCGATTGAAGACTTTATTAATAGAAAGAAAGAGGGAGCAAAACTTTTAACTTCCCCCCTGGGTTTTTCTCAGGCAACAATCCAAACAACTTTAACCATAGCTGCAACAGAAATTTTTAAATGGATTATCCAAAAAGGCAATCCTAGATTAGCAGGAAATCTGATTACTTATGACCATCTAACTCTACAAACTCAAAACCACATTTTAGTTAAACGCCCTCAATGTTTTAGTTGCGGAAAAGTTTTTAATAAACAACCTTTACCTGTAGTTTTAGGGCATCGAAAAAAAAGCTTCACTGCCGATGGAGGACATCGTTTTTGTTCTCCTGAAGAAACTTTGAGAAAGTATCAATATCATATTAGTCCCATCACGGGTGTGGTGCGAGAATTAGCTAAAATTCCCACTCAAGGATTACTTCATACTTATGTTGCTAGACATCATTTTCGTAATGTTTTTGACGATTTAGATGGCTTGCGTAAAAATATGGGAGGAAAAAGTTCGGGGAAAGGAAGAACTGATATTCAAGCAAGAGCAAGTGGCTTTTGTGAGGCGATAGAACGTTATTCTGGGGTATTTCAAGGAGATGAAATTAGGGAGCAAGGGAGTTATGAAAAGTTGGTAGAAAAAGCTATTCATCCAAATCAGTGCATGATTTTTAGTGAGGAACAATACCAAAATCGAAAAGAGTGGAATTTTGAGTGTAAAGGGTGGTTTCAAAAAGTACCAGAACCCTTTGATGAAACTAGAGTAATTGATTGGACTCCTGTATGGTCTTTAACTGCTCAAGAGTTTAAATATTTACCTACTTCTTACTGTTACTATGGATATCCTGAATCTGATTCTTCTGATTTCTTAGATTGTTGGGCTGATTCTAATGGTTGTGCGGCGGGAAATACGATAGAGGAAGCAATTTTACAAGGGTTTATGGAGTTAGTAGAACGGGATTGTGTGGCTTTATGGTGGTACAATCGTTTATCCAAACCTCAAGTAGATTTAGACAGTTTTAAACAACCTTATTTTCAGCAGTTAAAACAATATTATCAAAGTCTGAATCGGGATTTATGGGTGTTAGATATTACGAGCGATTTGAATATTCCTTGTTTTGCTGCTATTAGTTCTAGAAATGATAGAGAAGTAGAAGATATTGTATTAGGATATGGGGCGCATTTTGACCCAGAAATAGCTATTAGTCGGGCGTTAACTGAGGCGAATCAAATATTACCTAATGTACTATCTTTTAGGGATGATGGAACAACGAATTATCCCCCTTCTGCTGATATATTAGCACTTAAATGGTGGCAAACTGCAACTTTAATCAATCAACCTTATCTAGTTCCTAATAATCAAATTATTTCGAAAAAAAGTAACGATTATTTTCAATTAGCTAGTGACGATCTATTAGAAGATGTTAAATTGTGTCAGCAAATTGTTGAGAAAAATGACATGGAACTGTTAGTATTAGACCAGACTCGTAGTGATATTGGGTTGAGGGTAGCTAAGGTAATTGTTCCAGGGATGCGTCATATGTGGAAGCGATTAGGGTTAGGAAGATTGTATGATGTTCCTGTAAAAATGGGATGTTTGAAAGAGTCTTTAACGGAAGAACAATTAAATCCTTTTCCCATGTGGATGTAAATTTTTAGTAATATCATGTCCCATTGAATACTTATCAATAATCAGGGAAGAGTCAGGAGTTATATCATGTCCAGTTGAATACTTATCAATAACGACGGAGGAATCAAGAGTTAGGAATTAGGAGTCACGAGAGAAGAATAAGAAGAAGGAAGTTTTTTATCACTAATTGAACGGACATGATATAAGTTACTCTCATTAAGTTTTAGTAGAGTTAATGATCAAGAAAAATAATTAACAATTCTCTCTTTTTAAGGGAATGAAAATTAAAATATTCCTGATTTAAAGCTACTGATTTCACGGGATAGTCACTGATAACTGAAGTCTGCAGTTCTTCCGGAGGAAGCTAACTGATACCGTAGCTCCTCTATAAAGAGGCTAACTGATAACTGAATTGACTGCTGGGCTTAAAGATGGCCATAGGGGAACTGAACTGAACTCTATTCTATCACCTATTCATGCAACAAATCCCTAGAAGCTTTAGAAAATAGACAAACTAAAATGACCGAAAACCTTAATATAATAAATATGTTAAAAACTATTCTGATAATACCTATAATGATAAGTTACATAATAGTATTTAAAATACCTGGAATAGGATTAATAATAATAAAGAATCTAATAAATTAGACTGAGTTTCTCAAGTTAATGAATCCAGGTAAGAACCAGGAATCAAACTGAAAATTTTCACCTAAAGATTTAGCCAAATCAATTTCACCAGATTTTTTTATATTTTCCTTTCCATTCAACCCAATCATTTTCAATATTCAATAATCTTGGCAACTTTTTCACAAAATTCAAAAAAGTTGCTGGGAAATTACTCAAATTTTTCCAGTAAAATTTAAACCTGTTATAGCAAATTGATAAATGTTTGCTACAAATAGCTAGGGTATTTTTTAGGAGTCAACCCACCCCTAACCCAACACACCCCCGCCCCTCCCAGGAGGGGACCCAGCAGGGTAACTCAGTCGGACTGAGTCAGAATGAATTGCTTCAATACCAATTTTTAGGTCATAAATTATCTTTTTCTCTTGGTGCACTACCAGGTGCGACTGGTGTCGTCGCGGGGTCGCACCGCTCTCTTGGTCGATTGGATATGGCGCAGGTTTCCTGGCCATCCCACCCTACGGGAAGCTGCGCTAACGACCGCTTTGTCAAAGAGACATTTCCTGTACTTGTATTTTAGTCACACTTATATTACTTATTACTGTGCATGACTACCATTCCACTCTATGATTATCTATAAGAAATTACTTGGTAAAAAGGAATCAAAATGACAGAAAAAATCCCAGAAGTTACTATCTATACTGATGGTGCTTGTAGTGGCAATCCTGGTCCTGGTGGGTATGGTATAGTTATTATTACTGATAAACAGCGCCAAGAACTATCTGGTGGTTATAAGTTAACTACTAATAACCGCATGGAATTAATGGCAGCAATACTAGGACTTCAAACCCTAGAATCTGCCTGTGATGTTACTCTTTATACTGACTCTAAATATATAGTTGATGCCATTACTAAAGGTTGGGCAAAACGCTGGCGAGCTAATGATTGGAAACGGAATAAAAAAGATAAAGCAATGAATCCCGATCTATGGGAAAAATTATTAGATTTATGTAACCAACATCAAGTGGAATTTTTTTGGGTGCGCGGTCATTCTGGCAATATAGAAAATGAGCGATGTGATAAGTTAGCAGTGCAAGCATCACAACAACCGAATTTACCGCAAGACTCCGGTTATTAAAATATGACTGATGTAAGAGTGTGGGGACTGCTTGCCCCAAACTCATCTTTCAACCTGCACCTTCTGCACCTTATATCAAATCCGGAAGCATTGGTGTAATTAGATTCATAGTGTGGAGAGATGTGAAGATAAAAAAAGATTTGGCAATGGCGCTGTTATGAAACATTTTTTTAGACCAAACCCGAGCGGATTTGATATTAGACATAAATTCTGGTACTCCCTGAATACCAAGATTTAACTGAAAGACAACACCAGCACCAGACTTCTCTGTTGTCAGGCGATCACCAAGTATTTAGTATTTTTTTCTTCTTTAAAAAACCGACTTTAAACCTTCATTATATAGAATCCGGTTATACAGTATATATTTATAGTTCTATCCATACTTCAACCTCCCCACCTCCCCACACTCTTTATCTCTGCCAACTATATAATAAGTATTCAACCGGATTTGATATTATTCGGCAAGATCAAATCTCATCAATCGGAAATTATTTGAAGTCTTGAGTAAGAAAATATCTCTGAGGTGAGAGATATTATTTTTCTGATTATCTATTTACATAATATTAACCTTTACGAGGAACATAAACTAGCCTATTATCTGAGTATTGGTACTGATTTTTTTCAAACAATAACTATTCAAAAAATGTCTGAAAGCTGATGAGAAAAACTCTTATTATCTAGTTTTTTATTGAGAAACTAAGCCATGGACTACCAACTGCTAATTTCTGACATATTATAGATGAGCGATTGTTAAAGTTTTCAATTATAATTATTAATTTTATAGCTGATAAATAACAGTTATTTATCCATTGTGATTTTTTCGATATATTGATAATAATATTAATTGTTGATTAATAGCGATTAAACTTGATATTACTTGTTTATTCTTCCACCTTCGTGATTATTTATAAATAACTTGACATTTATTACTTTCCTTGTATAGTTATTGAATATCTCATAATCTGTGATCAAACTGTACAATATTTAGATCGAGAAAGATATTAATGATTTTAATGTGAGGTAAAATATGAATAACAAACTAATTATTATCATATTTAGTATTATATTTTCTTTAATTAATCCTGGGGTTGCTCAGTCGCAAGAAGTATTACAAGAAATTAAACAAACTGGTGTACTGAAAGTCGGAATGAGAAAAGATGCGGCTCCTTTTGGTTATGTTTATGGTAGTAACTGGGAAGGAATTTGCATAGAATTAATGAATGGGTTTAAAGAAAATTTAGAAGAAAAATTAAACATAAATATTAGTATAGAAAAATTAGAAACTCTTCTTGATGAAGAGTCATAAAAAGGCCGTCACCGCAGGGTAGCTAATAAGCGAGTTCATCTAGAATCTGGTTCTAATACTATTAGAAAAAATCCACCAACAGGAGTCATTTATTCCAAACGTTTCTTCACCACTGGTAAATATTTAATGATGAAGCCAGACAGAATACTAACAGTTAATCCTGATGGATTTATGGAAGGAATTTTAATTGGAGTTCTCAATGATTCTCTGACAAAATAATTCATTGATAGTCGATACCAACTAGCAGACCAAAAGGTTGATCAAGGAGCGTCGGGAAGAGAAACTGCTGTGAAAGATGCTGTTGCAGGTACTATTGATGCTTTTGCTAGTGATGGTATTTTATTAGTAGGAGAAGCTTTCCGGAAAGGATTAAAGGAAACTCAATATTCAATAGAACCAAATCGACCACTTACCTGTATTTCATACAGCATGATTTTACCCGCCAATGATTCAGAGTGGGAAAAAACAGTCAATGAATATATTCGCGTTAAACTTTCCATTAGTCAAATTACAGATATTTTAACCAAATTAGCAGGAGCAACATCTCCATTTATAGGCGTGACTATTTCTACTGCTGATAAATGTAGTGGGTTATAGAACCCATTTGATCGCTATCTATTTATATAGTTATAGTTAAAGATAGGGAGTAGGGGAGTAGGGGAGATGGGAGAATTTTTCGGTAGTTGTGCATTTTCATGGGTCGTGCATTGTCATTATTTTTGTTACCAGAACAGTGGGAGCATCTTGCCCCCATGCCAGGCATTCCTTGTTCTTGTATACCATTACGCGACCAGGACTACCAATTTTTCTACCTTTTTCCCCTCTTCTCTAACTGAATCTCCTAACTTCTGACTCGGTCTTCCTAACTCCAGTAGCTAAAATCACATACCGCGTGCATAGATACCAAATGGGTTCTATAAAAAAACAGGAAGAAGAAATTAAGCCATCTTGCCTCTTGCTTCTTGCTTCTTCCTTACCTTTGCTATACAATACCGATGCTACCGGACATAATATGATTACCTGGTAACGAGCAAAAAGTTCATTTAGCCTCTAAACTAGATTCAGCAATCTATATATTAGGAGGGTTAGCTTTGACTGAAGATAATAACTATTCATCCCCTTCCATAGCTACTATTTCTCGTCAAGAATTACGGGAGTTAGTTCGATCACAACTTCAAGCTCTGTTAGAACAAGATAACTTATCTGGAGCTAAAGCGATGTTAGTTCCTGTACAACCAGCTGATATTGCCGAAGCGATCGAAGGTTTACCAGAAACAATGCAAGTCATCGCATTTCGCTTGCTTTCTAAACGTGAAGCGATCGAAGTTTATGAACAACTAGACTCCAGCGTACAACAGTCTCTGTGCGAAAAGTTCAAACGCCAAGAAGTTATAGATATCGTTGATAAAATGTCACCTGATGACCGTGCTAAACTATTTGAAGAATTGCCCGCAACCGTTGTCAGGCGTTTATTAGGTCAACTTAGCCCTGCCGAACGCCAAGCTACAGCGCAACTTCTGGGTTACAACTCCGGAACCGCAGGACGGATAATGACTCCGGAATACATCTCCCTAAAAGAAGAATATACAGTTTCTCAAAGTTTAGAACGTATTCGCTCATTAGCTCACGTTACTGAAACAGTTTATTCTCTATATGTGACTGACACTAACCGTCATCTCACAGGTATTCTGTCATTGCGAGATTTAGTCACTTCTCAACTCAACCAAACCATCAGCGAAATTATGAGCCGTGATTTTGTCTGCGTGCAAACTGGTACTGACCAAGAAGAAGTTGCTCGTATTATTCAGCGTTACGACTTTTTGGCAATACCAGTAGTAGATAGCGAACAACGACTCGTGGGTATCATTACCATTGATGATGTTCTCGATATTTTGGAACAGGAAACTACCGAAGATATTTATGCTCTAGGTGGCGTACAGTCTGAAGGTGATAACTATTTCCAGGTAAATCTATTTACTGCTGCTCGCAGAAGAGTGGTCTGGTTATTTGTGTTACTGCTGACAAATAGTGTGACGGGTGGAATTATTACAGGGCAAGAAGATATTCTGAAAAAAGTAGTTGCCTTAGCAGCATTTATTCCATTGTTGACTGGTACTGGAGGGAATGTGGGAGCGCAATCTTCCACTGTTGTGATTAGAGGTATGAATACCGATGAAATTTGGAAAATAGGGCCATTTAAAGTGATTCTGCGTGAAGCTGCTGCTGGCGCAATACTTGGGAGTGTTCTCGGTTTGTTAGCAACAGTTTGGGCTTTCCTGTTTATTGTCAATGGTAATTTAGAAGTGTCAGTGACAGTGGGTGTAAGTTTGCTGGCAATCTCAATTTTGGCTTCTGTTGCTGGTTCGTCTTTGCCATTCCTGTTTCGTTCATTTGGGTTAGACCCCGCCTTAATGTCAGCACCGTTTATTACTACTGCTGTAGATGTTCTCGGTGTTTTGATTTATTTCAACTTGGCACGAGTAATTCTACAAATATGAAAAAGTGTCGGGGCGGGTTTCAAGGTTGGGCAAAAATTGTTATACCTAGCTATTTATACTTAATATCATGTCCGGTAGCATCAGTATTGTATAGCGAAGGTAAGGAAGAAGGAAGAGGGAAGAGAAAAGAGGGAGGAAGACTATTGAGCAAGAAAAAAACCTAAATTTCCTGTAGATATTCACTCTTGGGTTTACACAAACAATACCAATGGACATGATATAAAACCCGCCATGACAAATTTTAAATATATTATGCTGCCACGGTTCATATATCAGAACTTACGCAAGTACGCTATATATAGTTTTTAATAACTATGATATGTTTGTATTTAGTTAGTAAATTTGACCAGTGCCGTAAAACTATGTTATACTGTGGCCAGATAACTTTTGTTGGGCTATGCGATCACGTCATCAACAAAACATTTAAGACTGAAGAATCCCGCGTTGTCGCGTAAGCGCAACGTCGGGAGTATATCAAAACTAACTACGGTCAATTTCTGCCAAAATTTTATCTAAGATTTCTTGGGCACCTTGTTTTCTCAATTTTTGAGCTAATTCAATACCTATTTGTTCTGCATCAGAGGCAGCACCAGTAACAATATCCTTAACTAATTTCTGACCATCTAAACTAGCAACAATGCCAGTTAAAGTCAGTTGTTCCTCTTCTATTTTAGTATTGACACCAATCGGAACTTGACACCCACCTTCCAACTCTCTCAAAAAAGCACGTTCGGCATAACATCTTTGAGCCGTGGAAGTATGTTCCAGACTCTTCAATAGATCAAGAATATCATTATCTCCGTCACGACATTCTATTCCTAAAGCACCTTGCCCAACTGCATGAAGAGAAACTTCTGGCGGTATAACCTGATGAATGCGATCGCCCATACCCAATCTATGCAAACCAGCAAAAGCTAAAACTAGGGCATCATACTCTCCAGCATCTAATTTTGCTAATCTAGTATTGAGATTACCACGAACATCCTTAAATTCAAAATGGGGGTAATGGTGGCGGAGTTGTGCCAAACGTCTCAAGGAAGATGTACCAATAACAGCACCTTCTGGCAAAGCTTCAAGTTGTTTATCTTTAAACTTTTCATGGACGACTAGAGCATCTGCTGGGTTTTCCCGTTCGGTAACACAACCTAAAACTAGACCTTCTGGAAGATTTGTAGGTAAGTCTTTGAGAGAATGAACTGCTAAGTCAGTTTCGTTTTGCAGCATTCCCAACTCTAGTTCCTTGGTAAAAAGTCCTTTGTCCCCAATTTTTGCTAAGGCCACATCCAGAATTTTGTCCCCCTGAGTAGACATGGTGTGGACTTCAAATGTAATATTTGGGAAATTTTTCTGGAGTTCTTCTTGTACCCAATAAGTTTGAACTAAAGCGAGTTGACTTTTGCGGGAACCGATCCGAACGGTACGAGTAGGGGCAGATACTGTCATATCTTAATAATTTCGAGTAAATAATTGTGGTCATTCTTTCTATAATACCGTAAAAAGGGGCCTAATATAGCGCTACGCGCAAGTCAGAAGTCAAAAGTTAAAAGTTAAAGCAGTTAATTCTGGCTCAAAAAATTTATTGCTGGCTCAGTTGCAGTTAATTCTGGCTCAAGTATAAATCTAGTTGCAATTAATCCTGGCTGAAAAAGTTCCTTATTGCTGGCAACTACAACTAATTATCCAAAGCTTCGCTAACGTTGAACTGGGCTTATGCCATACCAGGAGAAGGTTTTAGCCTTTTCATTTTGGTAAATTTTTCCTACTTGACTTTTTAATCAAAGGTGGTGCGTATATTTGGGGGTCTGAAAGCATTGTTCTGTCGTGGTTCTAAAACGTAGCTCCCCACCGCTCGGGTTAATGCGGATTAGTTGGAAACAAACGCCCCAGGTAGTTTAATCTATCTGGGTTTTTTATTTTTTGAAATTTTCCGAGTTGCGATCGCAAAGTAGAATGGACTTTAGTTGTCCTGCTCCCGTAATATCAAGTTGCACTGATTAACCACAATATAAAAAGATGAAAAAGATGGCATACTCGTCAAGAGTAATCTTAAGATGACTTAAACTATTAGCCAAGGATTGAAATCCTTGGCGAGCTTGGCGATCCATGTCACCCGCTTCCCTAAATTCCCCTCCTAGGAGGAGTTAGGGGTGAGTCCCACACTCCCTATCTACCAAAGACTACCACGGACTACCAATCATCATAAACCCTGCCCAATAATAGGGATGAGATAAATTTTGATTTTCAAACTTTCCTAACTCTGATGGTAATACCACTGCACCACGAGCTGCTGTTCCCCTTAATTGACCCTCTGCAATAACTACTTCTCCTCGTAACATTGCTAACTGTGCTTGTTGTAAAGCTTCTGCTTTGATCTTGGCATTATTTAGTTGGGTGTAAAATTCTGTCATCAATCCTAATGTGCCTTCATCACTCACATACCAGACACTAGCTAAGGCAGACTTTGCTCCTGCTGCTACTGCTAACCCCGCAAAACCTAACTCAGCATTTTTGTCACCAACGGCAGTGCGACAAGCTGACAATACTAATAATTCTACTGGTGGATCGTTCCAACCTAACTGTCGCATTTGACCTAGATGTAGTTGTTCGTCACCCCACAGTTGAATATAGGAATTACTGGCAGCACCTGGTCGGAATTCTGCATGAGTTGCTAGGTGAATGATCGGATAGGGATAATTTTGTCGTTGGGTTAGTAGGTTATTGC
This sequence comes from Okeania sp. SIO2F5, assembly GCF_010692685.1. NCBI lineage: Bacteria > Bacillati > Cyanobacteriota > Cyanophyceae > Oscillatoriales > Microcoleaceae > Okeania > Okeania sp. SIO2F5. The sequence continues at coordinate 31,270 of NZ_JAAHGU010000016.1, forward strand.
GGGTGAAGTCTTGATTGAGGAACTGAGTACCTTTCCACAACTGTTGGGAAATAGTTTTTAATTCTACTGGCACTGCTGGTAAGGAACTTTGAGCAGTGAATTCACTTGCTCCCATTGCTAATACTCGGGTATCTTGAATTGGGCGGTAGTTGGTATCCATTAAACTGATACTGGGAATTAAACTGAGGCTATATTTTTCGACGAGGAATTGTTGACCATCGTGTAATGCTGCTACAGGTAAAGTCCGTAGACCTTCATCCATGCTAAATAACAGGGTATCGATATTAGCAGCTTCTAATTCTGCTGATATGGGTGCAATGAGCCAATTGTACAATTCTTGTGCTGGTGGCAAGTAGCTTTGAGTATTACGACGGGAAGGAGTTGTGATTTGAACTCGTAATTGTAGGACAACTTCCATGAGTTGTTGGCGATGAGCTGCTGGCACAGTTTTGAGGATGGGGTCGCTGTCTGGTGTGTATAATATAAGTTGCAGTTCTTCTGGGTAAGCTGTGACATAGATAATTGCTGATTTTTTGCCTGTTTCACGGGCGATATCTGTCAGCACTTCCCGGATATTTTTTATGGATGTATTTTGAGTTGATAGGTCTTCTCCAAAGTTGTCTGTCAGCGCTCCCCCGTTTTTTATGGATATATTTTGAGTTGATAGGTCTTCTCCAAAGTAGTTAGTGAATGAATTGTTCCGATTTTTCTCTAAGGCAGTCAAGGTTTGAAAGTTAGCAGCAACAGTTAGGGGAGTATTGTTAATAATATTGATGTTTTGTAAAGCTGTTGTAGTGTCGGTATTGATATTAATTTGTTGGCGATCGCTCTTTTTGTTTGGCAGATTAGGATTATTGGTTGTGCTGATGGTACTGTTACTCTGTATTGACTGGGTAATGTTAGTGGCGTTCAGATTTGAGATGGGGTTGTTAGATTGTAAAATGTTATTTGTGGGGATGGTTGGAGTTGTTGTTGGTTGCACAAGGTTTGATTCTGCTGGAATGCTTGGATTTTCTGATATTTGAGGTAATTGTTGTGGCAAAGTATTGTCTATTGGTGTTGATGGAGGTGGGCTAATTTGAATGATTTCACCAGTATTAAGTTCTCCTCCTGGTAGGTTAATAATACTTGTTGTATCACCTATTGCTATTTGGTCTCCAGTCGTAATATTACCTCCTGCTTGATTATTAATACTAGCATTACCTTGGTTGGTTACCGCCGTTTGGTCTTGGGTAGTAATATTACCTCCTGCTTGATTATTAATACTAGCATTACCTTGGTTGGTTACCGCCGTTTGGTCTTGGGTAGTAATATCACCTCCTGCTTGATTATTGATACTGGCATTACCTTCTTCAGTAGTAGCTATTTGGTCTTGGGTAGTAATATCACCTCCTGCTTGATTATTGATACTGGCATTACCTTCTTCAGTAGTAGCTATTTGGTCTTGGGTAATAATATTACCTCCTGCTTGATTATTGATACTGGCATTACCTTCTTCAGTAGTAGCTATTTGGTCTTGGGTAGTAATATCCCCTCCTGCTTGGTTATTGATACTGGCATTACCTTCTTCAGTAGTAGCTGTTTGGTCTTGGGTAGTAATATCCCCTCCTGCTTGGTTATTGATACTGGCATTACCTTCTTCAGTAGTAGCTGTTTGGTCTTGGGTAGTAATATCCCCTCCTGCTTGGTTATTAATATTACTATCACCAGTAGCACTATCAACAGTTTGGTCTCCAGTCTCAATATCCTCCCCTGCCTGAACATCAATACCTCCAGCATTTCCAGACTCAGAAATAGATTGCAAATCTTCAGTAGTAACCGAGCCATCAGGAGCAATAATTTCAACTGTTCCAGCCGCTTCTCCACCTTCAGTACTAACATTTGCAGTTCTAATATCGCCTTGAGTGCTAAAAGTATTCAGAGTAATATTACCACTGGTGCCATTGGGGGCGCGGGTCTGAATAGTCCCTGTATTAATACTACCGCTATTACTTGCAATACTTACATCTCCACTACCTGCATTACCAAAAGATGCTACGTTATTAATATTGACAACACCACTAGCATTCAATTTGATATCGCCCCCAGTACCATCCTCAGCAGTAGAATAAGTAGCAATATGATTAATATTTAAGTCGCCGTTATTCAGAGTTTCGATAGATATTCGATCACCTGTACCGTTAATGGCAGTGGAAAAAATTACACCCGTGTTAATATTGCCGTCATTGTTGCTGATATTAACAGCTCCACTACTTTCCCCGCCAAAAGAACTAATATTGCTAGTAGTAATCTCTCCTTGACCCCGCTGAATAATCACAATATTTCCTCCAGTACCCTCTGGAGCGTAAGAACTCAGGTTGGCAACTTCCTGCTCGAAAATAGTCGCCACATCTTCTGAAGAAACATCAGCATCAGTGGGAATATTTGCCTCTTCACCTAAAAACCCAACAGTAGTATCAATATTTCCATTAATTGTTTCCAAAGTAATATTACCACCTCTTGCTCCTGCACCGCTAAAGCTTTCGATAAAACCCGTACTAATATCTCCTGTAGCACTGAGAGTAATATTTCCACCTTCCCCTGTTTGGGAACTAGAGACTAATTCACCAATACTAGCATCTATTGCACCATCTGCAGTAATAGATATATTTCCACCTGTACCACTACCTCCAGCAAATGATTCAATAGTTCCTATTTGGATATTGCCGTTAACTGTAATAGTCACATCTCCACCATTACCATCACCTTCTGACTCGGAAAAAATTGTTTCTATTATAATATCATCTGTACTGGTAATCTCTACATTACCGCCATCACCTGTTCTGGAGGAAGAAGCTAACTCACCACCGGTAGTTTCAATGCTACCTGTTTGATTTTGGATCGAAATAGTACCACCACGACCCCTGTTATCAGAGCGGGAGTCAATACCAGCAGTATTAACATCGCCGTTACTGATAATACTAACATTACCTCCATCTCCTTTACTACTATAGGAAATGAGTTCTCCTTGAGTTGTTACGTTACCCTCAATACTCCGGATGCTAATATTGCCCCCAGGACTACCTGTTTCTGACTCAATCTGAGACTGAGTAGTGTTGGCATCTTCTGTATTTTCCCTTTTAGGTCGAATATTTTCTGGGTCTCCTGCGGAGGAAATGATTTCACTTGTGGTAATATTACCTTTAGCTTCCAGACTAATATCGCCTCCTTTACCTCGACGAGAAAATGACTCTATGACTCCTGCTGTGGTATTTATCTCACCTTCAGCTATTAGAGTAATACTACCTCCACTACCTCCGCTACCTCCACTACCTCCGCTACCTCCACTACCTCCACTACCTCCACTACCTCCGCTATTTTGTCCAGGGTTAGAATTATCTGTTTGTTGTGGGTTTTCTTCTGATACAGATGCATCTTCTGACGGGTTATTCTCGTTGTTTGAACCTTGCGGGTCGCCACTTGAGGAAAATATGTCACCTGTTATCAGATCGCCACTACTGGTAATAGTTACATCTCCTGCATCTCCTGAACGTGAAAAAGAAGATAATTCACCACCTGTTGTATTAACATTTCCGGTGATACTTTCGAGAGTAATATTGCCACCTCGACCACTACCTTTTGAACTAGAGTTAGTCTCACCTATTGTTAAATTGCCATTACTGGTAATAGTTACATCTCCTGCATCTCCTGAACGTGAAAAAGAAGATAATTCACCACTTGTTGTCTCAATATTTCCCCCAGTACTTTCGAGAGTAATATTGCCACCCTGACCACTACCTTTTGAAGTAGAGTTAATGTTACCTGTGGTCAAATTGCCACTACTTGTAAGAGTCACATCTCCAGCATCTCCTAATTCGGAAAAAGAAGATAATTCACCACTTGTTGTCTCAATATTTCCGCTTGTACTTTCGAGAGTAATATTGCCACCCTGACCACGAGCTTTGGAACGAGAGTCAATATCACTTGTTATCAAATTGCCATTACTGGTAATAGTCACATCTCCAGCATTTCCGAATTCTGAAAAAGAAAATAATCTACCCTGACTGGAATCAATATTTCCTGTGATACTTTCAAGGGTAATATTGCCACCTTTACCCATACCGTCTGAACGAGAGTCAATATCACCTGTAGTCAAATTGCCACTACTGGTAATAGTCACATCTCCAGCGTCTCCTGAACGAGAAAAAGAACTTAATTCACTAATGATAATAGCGACATCTCCTACTTCTGAAAAAGAAGATACATTACTTCCTGTTGTATCAACATTTCCGGTAATACTTTCAAGAGTAATATTGCCACCTTGACCCATACCGTCTGAACGAGAGTCAATATCACCTGTCGTCAGATCGCCATGACTTTTAATAGTCACATCTCCTGCATCTCCTGAACGAGAAAAAGAAGATAATTCACGAACAGAAAATAATTCATCACCTTTTGTATCAATATTTCCATCTGTACTTTCGAGGGTAATATTACCACCCCGACCATTAACATCCGAACGGGAATTAATATCACTTGTTGTTAAATTGCCACGACTCTTAATAGTTACACTACCACCATTACCAGAAGTGGCAAAGCTATTTATTTCTTCTGTAGTGGTTACTGCTCCTTCCGTACTTTCAATGCTGATATTACCACTGCTCCGGTTATCTATTTCTGTTTGTGTTAGGGGTGTGATATTAGCATCATCTTCGGGGTTACTTGCTTCGGGATCGCCTGCGGTGGAAAGAATTTGTGCTGTTGTAATGTCACCTTTAGCTTCCAGACTAATATTACCACCCAAACCTTCTCGAGAAAATGACTCTAACTTAGATCTATCATTAGTTCCTGCGGTAGTATCAATAGTTCCTCCTGCTTTGAGAATAATATCTCCCCCATTACTGCTACCACTCTCATTTTGAGGTAAATTTTCTGAGTCTTCCACTTCATCTGTTCCTCGACCTGCGAAAGAAAGGATACGTCCTGTTTTGATATTGCCCTGACTAGTAATACTCACAGTTCCCGCATCACCTCTACGGGAAGAAGATCTGACTTCAGCAGCACTAGTATCAATATTTCCGGCAAGACTTTCGAGGGTAATATTCCCACCTTGACCATTAGTTGAGCGAGAGTCAATATTACCTGTAATCAAATTTCCATTACTTGTGATAGTAACATTTCCTGCATTTCCCTCCTCAGAAGCAGCGAATATTCCTGCTACATCTTGGTCTGTTCCCAAGGTTTCAATACTACCACCTGTACTTTCAATGGTAATATCTCCACCCTGACCTGCTTGTGTCTGAGAATCAATATTACCTGTATTAATATCGCCCAGACTTTTGATAGTTACACTTCCAGCATTTCCTGCTTGTGACCTAGAAACTATTTCACCAACCGTTGTCTCAACACTTCCATTTGTACTTTCGAGGGTAATATTACCACCCCGACCACTACCTTTGGAACGAGAGTCAATATTACCTGTATTTAAATCACCATTACTGGTGATAGTGACATCTCCAGCATCTCCTAATTCTGAAAAAGAAGATAATTTACTACCTGTATCGTCGTTACTTGTCTCAACATCTTCATCATTTCCAACTGGTGGCAAAGAAGCTATGTCACCACCCGTTGTCTCAACACTTCCATTTGTACTTTCGAGGGTAATATTCCCACCTTGACCACTACCGTTGGAACGGGAGTCAATATTACCTGTATTTAAATCACCATTACTGGTGATAGTGACATCTCCAGCATCTCCTAATTCTGAAAAAGAAGATAATTTACTACCCGTTGTATCAACACTTCCATTTGTACTTTCAAGGGTAATATTCCCACCTTGACCACTACCGTTGGAACGGGAATCAATATTACCTGTATTAATATCGCCCTGACTTTCGATAGTTACACTTCCAGCATTTCCTGCTTGTGACAAAGAAGCTATGTGACCACCCGTTGTATCAACACTTCCATTTGTACTTTCGAGGGTAATATTACCACCCTGACCATTCATTGAATTGGAGTCAATATTACCTGTTATTAAATCTTCATTACTGGTGATGGTTACACTTCCAGCATTTCCTGCTTGTGATAAAGAAGCTATTTCACCACCCGTTGTATCAACACTTCCACTGATACTTTCGAGGGTAATATTACCACCCTGACCATTTTTTGAATTGGAGTCAATATTACCTGTAGTCAAGTTCCCATTACTGGTGATGGTAATGTTTCCTGCATTTCCTTCCTCAGAAGTAGAAAATATTCCAGCATCTGCTTCTACCTCAGCTCCCATAGTATCAACAGTACTGACTGTAGTATCAACAGTACCACTTCTACTTTCAATAGTTATATCTCCACCTTCACCACCATCTGTCCTTGATTTAATACTTTCAGTATTAATATCTCCAAAAGCTTTGATAGTAATATCTCCAGCATTTCCTGCCTCGCCAACAGTATCTATTTCTGCTGTGATAGTTACTGCCCCTTCTGTGCTTTCAATACTGATATTACCACTATTGCCACTATTTATTTCTGTCTGTGTTGTTTCGGTAGGGTTATTATCTACAGAGTTGCCTACATCAGGGTCGCCAGCAGTGGAAAAAACTTCCCCTGTAGTAATATTACCTTTGCTGGTGATGCTGATATTACCTCCATCGCCTAGACGAGAAAATGATTCGATAGTTCCTGCGCTAGTATCAATAATACCTTCTGCTGTCAGGGTAATATCTCCCCCACTACCGTTTCTACTCTGAGTTTGATTTGAGTCAGTGTTATTTGTCTCGAATGGTGATGAATTTGTTAAGTCTCCCTCTGCATCTAATGGATCGCCTGCGGAAGAAAAGATATCTGCTGTTTTGATGTCGCCATTACTGGTAATGCTGACATTTCCCCCATTTCCCCTAACGGAAAAAGATGCTAATTCTTCACTACTGGTATCAACATTACCACCTGTAGTTTTTAGAGTAATATTCCCACCATTACCACTACCATCTGAACGAGAGTCAATATAACCAGTTTTGATATTGCCCTGACTGGTGATGGAAACATTCCCACCATCTCCTTGAGAAGATGCCGAAAATATATTGCCCGCAGTCGTATCAGTTTCACCATCACTATTTATAGTGATATTCCCTCCTCTACCACTACCATTTGAACGAGAGTCAATATGACCAGTTTTGAGGTCGCGCTGACTGGTGATGGAAATATTCCCACCATCTCCTTGAGAAGATGCCGAAAATATATTGCCCACAGTTGTATCAGTTTCACCACCACTATTTATAGTGACATTCCCTCCTCTATCATTACCCATGGTAGAAGCATTAATATCTCCTATTTGAATATTGCCATCAGCAGTGAGCGAAATATCGCCACCTGTAATTGATTCAGAATTTGACTTAAGTGTGGTTTGAGTAGTATCAATATTCCCAGTACTAGAAATAGTAATTGTTCCTGGTTGCCTGTCAGGAACTGATGTAACTACCTCTTCAATTGCAGTAAAATTCCCATCAATATTTAGTTCAATATTACCGCCACCTCTAGTAGAAATTCCTGTTAATTCTTCGCTAACTCCACCAATAGTTAAATCGTTTACTGAGCTAATAAATAGTCCTTGTTCCCCTGTTAATACTTCTAAGTTATTTACATCTATTCGCAAAGGTGTTTCAGCTAAACCTATGCCACCATAATTTTGAGTTCTAAATATTGCTCTATCGGCAGTAATTAAAGAGTTAGGAGAAACTTGTCTAATATTCCCCTGGTTAGCATTAATTGATAGTTGACCAGTAGTAGTTAAATTAGCTAAATTTATATCGCCATTTGTACCTGAATTTCCTAGTCTAATTGTAATATCGCCATTACCAGAATTTAATGTTGTACCTTCTCTTTGATTAATCGAACCTGCTCCTTGGTCGCGATTATTAATATCTGCACTATTGTCGTTACCAAATAGAGAAATATTGTTATTACCTTGAGATGTATCTATATCTGCATTGATATTTATATTTCGCCCAGCTTTTAATTCTACTGATTCTGAAGTTTCTATTCTTTCATTAACAGTTATATCATTATCAGCTTGAAGAGTTATTTTACCTTCTAATTCTTCTAAAGAAAGTGTGACGTTATCAGCTTCATTTTGTTCCGGTGACTCGTTGCTATTTTCTGACTCTCCTATAATTATATTTTTAGGGTCAAATAATATTGTTCCTGCTTCTCCAAATGCTGCCGTAACATTAACACTTCCATCAAATATTAATTCTTCTTTTCCAGAGATTTCAACAAATCCTCCATCCCCCAAAAAATCTCCGCCTTTAGCACTAATACTACCGGAAAAATTAGTCGTATTATCCGACCAAATTATGACTTTACCGCCTTCTCCATTATTAATAGCATCGGCAGAAATAATTGAGTTATTGTTAACAAAAGTTTGCTGAGAATTGGGAACAATTCCATTACCTTGAAAGTCACCTCCGATTAATATTGTGCCCCCTCCATTTAAACCATTGGCATTAATGTTGGCATCGATAACTGCTACGCGATCGCCCAACACATTCACCTGTCCCCCAACACTTCCATTCGTCGAGGTATCTGATACATCAATATTTCCAGAGGCGATCGCTACTCCTGCTGTATCGGTCAATTCCAAATTACCCTGAGCATTTATAACCACAGATGAGGCATGATGTATGTCACCACCTGTCAATAATTCTGGTAATAATATCGGTGTAATTGACTGTCCTGATAAATTATTAGAAGTAGGTGATACATCTAAACTCAACAAATGGCCTAGTTGAGATATTCTCAATGTATCTCCACCATTAACTGCAGCGATGGTGATATTACCACCTGCGGTAGATAGTTCACCTGTGTTAATAACTGTGCCACCTGCTAAAGTTAAGTCTTTTCCAGGATTTAAACTTAAATTTCCTTCGTTAACTATTGCGCCTGGGTTTGAGACATTAAAATTGTAGCCACTGGGGTCGCCTACTAAGTTCGAGTAATCATTTGTTCCTATTGCCTGAAACCAGAAATTATTACTGTTGAAACCTATACCTGTGGCAGTAGTAACGCTGAAGGAAGCAGGAATATTGAGACTGGCATTTTGGCCGAACATGATTCCGGCAGGGTTCACTAAGAAAAGGTTGGAATTACCGCCTATAACTTGAATTAAGCCATTAATTCTAGAAGGGTCTCCACCTGTAATTCTGCCAAGAATATTACGGGTGTTTGGGGTGGAGATGAAGTTTGCTGTTTGACCGGAGTTGAGGTTAAATTTACCAAAGCTGTGAAAGAGGTTAGTGCCGTTATGAGTACCGCCTTGAATATTAAATTGGTTGCCATTTTGATTTACGGTAGTTCCTGTACCGTCATTTGCCGGAGTAATAGGTTGACTATAAGCAGGAAGAGCTACTGTTCCCAATAGAGACACGAAGCTCATCAGAGGACAAAGATGTAATGTGATTAGTTTCATGTTGTGGACTGAGAGTTAATGGTAAAACTCACAAATGTAATGATGATTAACTCCAGTATATCTTTTCTCAAATTGGTACACCTCACTAATAATGCGGAAGGGAGATTGGGAGAGTAGGACCCACCCCTCGCCCCTCCCAGGAGGGGAATGTGGGGAGATAGGGAGTGTGGGGAGAGGTTTATAGTCGCAACGCCAGAAAAATCGAATGGCGCACTCATTCGTTATTCACTTTTAGCCACCTCTGTGATTATTTAGGGCTTGCTGATTAACTATCAAAGCTTAGAAATGTAAAGGTTTCAGTATTATTGGGTTGAAAAAAAATGCCAGCTTTTCGGTTAAGAAAGCTCATGCGTATTAGCATTTTGTGCAAGAGTTGGGCAGAAAAATTAAGGGACAATTCTTCCAACTACATCCTTTGCAATTCCCATTTATCCTGACTCCTGACTCCTACCCTCACCCATAAGACTTTTTCAGCAAACCCTATTTACAGCACTTTTAAAATTGATGAACCACATCTTCACAAGCAAAACGTTGTAGGAACCTTCCATGGAACGTCCCTACAGTGGTGGTAGTGGTGGATTGTAATGGTACAGAGCATCTTGCTCCCGTTCTAATTTTCCTCCTCTCCCTTCTTCCCTCCTGACTCTTGACTCCTGAGGACTCCTACTGGAATGACACACCTAATTTTGTGCGGGGCGATTATTGGGGTAGGGGCGGGTTTATCTAATTGGTTAAGACTCATTAATTTAACGTGGAACCCGCCACTACTATTGCAACATTTTAGGTGTGTCACACCACTACTTACTAACTAAATTCCAGAAATAACCATCAGGGGCGGCAAAAGAAAAACTTTGTTCGCCAAATTCGTTATCAACAATATCTGTAACTTCAGTTGCTGCTGAATTTTTAACTCGGTCAAAATAATATTTTATATTATTAACTCGATAAGTATACAAAGACATTCCCAAGCAACCAGGTCGCGAATATTCAAAACAGCTTTTCAACTTCATTGCTTCAGGAAATCGAATAATATACATTCTGCCAGAGCGTGCCTCCTGCCAGTTTATTGAGGAGCGTGGATCGTCAAAAGTTGTAACTCTAAACTTTTCCCCCGGTTGCAAATCAAAAATTTGCCTACCTGCTTCCGAGCTTTCATAAGTAGTTTCATCATCATCCCGCGACCGCAACAAACCTAACACATCCTCGTAAAACATCAATGTTTCTTTGCTATCATCTTGCACCACCATACCTGCATGGGTAAATTGGCTAGTGTTCAAAGTAGAGTTATGATTAATTTTGCCATATTCGGGCACTGTATAATTGAAACGTTGAAACAATACCTGACGTGTTAATGGTTGCAGCAACATCATTTCCCGCACTCCCACTACCGGATCGATAAACGGGCGACCTTTATCCATTTTGTAAATCATTTCCCACTGAGGAAAAGTATATTTAATTGGCAAACCTGCTAACTGAGCATCTTCAGCATGGTTAAGAATATTCAAAACATCTGCTGTTAAGGTTGTCCCCCAACGGTTGCCCAAAACTTTCATTGATGTCATTTCTAAACCTTCATTAGTGGGGTTTTCCCAAGTCATCAGGCGAATCAAACCATGGTCGGCATTTTGATGTTCGAGTCGAATTGAGCGCAGATGAGAATTGACTCCATATAAATTTTTCACTGTGGGAGCAGTTAATTCTCCTGTTTGCCCCATGCGATAGCCAAATTGTTGCCAATATTGAATCATTGATAAGGTTTCGGTGATACCTATACAGACTTCGTAGATGCCTTCGATAGTGGGATTTTTATTCATATTTTTTATACACTAGCTCCTATGTTCGGGTAATTATTTATAATAAAGCCTTTGTTTGTAGTTGGGCTTTAGTCCCTTCCCACTATAGCCTGGATTAAGCCCAACTACGAGCCCTAAGAGCAGCTCAATAGGATATAATTAGGACTTACGCAGTAAAACGTTTTTTCGTCATTGCGACCGACAGGGTTTGCGGAGCAGTCCGGAACGGAAAGCAATTTCTCATTTAGTTTTTCCTACCTCATGCGTAAGTCCTAATCATATAATAAATTATTCGATTTGTCATTGGGAGGCGGTAACAGAGTAAGTTAACCTTCTAACTTTGGGTCGATAGGCGATCGCCAAGCTCAAAGAAGTCGGGTTTATAAATTCCCTTCCCTCCTGACTCCTGACTCCTCACTAATAATTCATTTGTCCGCTCACAACAAATAGTTCTTGTTGTCTACCATTTCTCAGAATTTTGAACTGCAATTTTTGACCTACACCACTATCTTCAACTTTCCTCTGTAATTGTTCAGCACTAATTATTGATTGATTATCAATTTCTACAATTACATCTCCTTTCCGTATCCCCGATTTTTCTGCTGGAGTACCAGACAAAACTTTTGTTACTAAAACTCCCGTTACCTCCGGCAAAATTAAAACAGAATTAGGATCGCGATTATTTTCTTTAGCAACTTCTGGAGTTAAAGTAATCATTTGAATACCAACAAAAGGATGAGGAACTTGTTCTCCACGAGCTAATAAATCTTTAATTTCCTTTGCTTTATTAATAGGAATAGCAAAACCAATACCCATAGCATCAGCCCTAATTGCAGTATTAATTCCTATTACTTCACCCCGATCGTTCAACAACGGACCCCCAGAATTTCCTGGATTAATTGCTGCATCAGTTTGAATAAAGTCTAATCTCTTATCAGGAATTCCTACTGCTGAACTAGGACGTTTCAAGGTACTAATAATTCCTAAAGTAACAGTGTTATTAAATCCTAGGGGATTTCCTACTGCTATTGCCCAATCTCCTACCTGTACTAAATCTGAATTACCTAAAGTTGCTATTGGTAAATTTTCACCTTTTGTATCAACTTCAACTACTGCTAAATCTGTGACTTCATCTGTTCCTTTTACCTCCCCAGTAAACTGTCTTCCATCATTTAAACTTACAGTAACTTTGTCAGCTTTATCTACTACATGAGCATTAGTTAAAATGATGCCTTTAGAGTCAATAATGAAACCAGAACCTTGACCTTTTAATAACTCTTTTGAAGATGGTGGCATTCGTAACTCTCCACCAAAGAAACGGTCAAAAAAAGGGTCTTCAAGAAGTGGATTAGTGGGACGGGTAATTAGTCGCTCTGTGTCAATTCTCACTACGGCTAAACCTACTTTATTGACTGCCTCTGTAACAAAACTATTACTACTTCTAGTATTTAGATTTTCTGGTGCAGTTTGCAATGCTAATAACTGAGGATTTGATAGTCCTTGGAATAGTCTTGAAGCTGCCATTGCTTGTGGGGTCGGTACACAAGTAACTATGAAAGTAAAAACAATAAAAATGGCCAATAATTGAGAAGTTATTTTGGTAATTGTTTGAGAAAATTTGCGCAATCTCATAGCATTAAAGTTTCATTGACTAACTGAGTGGTATTAGTGTTATAATACTCCTAATCTTAACTATATTATACTCAAAATCTATGGTGGTATCTCAGCAACAACAAAAAGAACAGCTACCTCATGATCAAGCCAAGACAGAGTCAAATTCGGAACATAACCATCACTCTTCTGCTCATCCTCATGTTCATAGTGAAGAATCCCTACAACGTCTCGTGAATAGATTATCAAGAATTGAAGGGCACGTTAGAGGAATTAAAACTATGATCAAAGATAGTCGTCCTTGCCCTGATGTATTAGTACAAATAGCTGCAGTTCGTGGTGCTTTAGACCGAGTAGCTCGTATGGTTTTAGATAACCATTTATCTGATTGTATTGCCCGGGCAACTCAAGATGGAGATATTGATGTTGAGGTTGAAGCTTTAAAGTCAGCTTTAGACAGATTTTTACCTTAATTAATGAATCTTTTAATGAGTCTTTTGAGGATGAATTATAACCTCTAGCATCTAAAAAGAAATCAATATTTTTACTAGACAATTAAGTTATAAGTTAGAAGTAAGCTGCAAAATCAGCAGGCAGTTATTTCAGTTATCAGTTAACAGTTAGCTTCCTACGGAGGAGCCATGCTAACTGTACTTCCTGCAATAGGGAGGCTTGACATTAGGAATATTCTCTTTTTTTATCCGGAGACTTTAGACCACAATTTTTCGGTAATAATATTTCATCAAATAATTTGACATTTCAACAAAGCAAGAAAAAAATTTTATTACTAAACAACTACCAAACAACTTATGTTAAAAAAAATAGCTTTGTGGTTACTTTGGATTGGGTTTAGCACTTACGCATTTCTGCTAGCACCTCCTGACCAACCAGATACTTTAGAATTAATCCAAAAATTGTCAACAGGTCAATGGGAAAATATCAATCCATTAATTGTATCTCTATTCAATATTATGGGCATATGGCCGTTGATTTACAGTTGTTTAATGTTCTTTGACGGCAGAGGAAAAAAAATACCAGCATGGTTATTCTCGACATTATCATTTGGAGTCGGAGCATTTGCTATTTTACCCTATCTAGGATGGCGTCAACCTAATCCAAATTTTTCAGGAAAAAAGAACTTATTTTTAAAGATTTTAGATTCTCGAATTTTAGGAATTGCTTTAACAGTAGGTACAATTTTATTACTAATATACGGTTTAAAAAATGGTGACTGGGAAGATTTTATTCAACAGTGGCAAAGTAGTAGATTTATTCATGTAATGAGTTTAGATTTTTGTCTGTTGTGTCTATTATTTCCCACTTTATTAGGAGATGATATGAGCAGGCGAGGAATGAAAAAATCTCCGTGGTATTGGATAGCATTAGTTCCTCTTTTAGGTCCATTAATTTATTTATCTGTACGTTCGCCTCTATTAGCAGCAGATACATCTACAATATCAAATAAACAAGAAGCTACAGCAAATTGATAGTAGGAAACCTGAAAATAAATCCATTACTTTAACTTTGTTGGCATTCCCGTTTTGTAATATCATGTCTATACCGAAACATGTCCTCTAGTCGAGAATCTACCCACCAACCTAAAACAGATTCCGCTAACCAATCTCCAGGCAAAGAAAATGCGATCGCATCAGTTAACCTAGTCTTACCATCTTCTTCACTAAATTGATGACGATGAGTCCAACTATCCATTGGCCCTTCTTTTTGTTCATCAGTAAACAGACGATATTTTTCATATTCCGTATGTAGGGCCACCCACCTCACAGGAATTGGACCGAGCCAAATTTGAAATTCTGATATAGCCCCTACTTCTAGTCCACCTTGACGACGAATGACTTGTACCGGTTGCCAAGGTGGGGTAAGTATTTGCAGAATATCGGAACGTTCGTGAAATTCCCAAACAACTTCAACTGGTGCATCGATTAAGGTTGAATACCGAAAGTGCAACATTTTAAGTCCTCAAAACTTATCACAATTATTATTTTCTAAATTATTTTTATCATTTTCTTTGTGGGTTTAATACCCCACCGTCAACGGGGGTGTTCACGCATTACTTGGGGGAGCGTAGACGCGGAGCGGCAGGTCGTTGACTATCCCCATGTAATTTTCCTCCTGTCTCCTGTCTCCTGTCTCCTGTCTCCTTCTTCAATTCAAATTTTAACTGAATCTGGAAAATTTAAGTATATTTTACCATAAAGTTGCAGTTCTACTTGGCTTTTTGGTCGTTAGTGCTTTAGTCTGAGACTGGAAGTAAAAGCTAAGGTCAAAAACTAATCAAAAATACTTGGCTTGCTGATTAAATCTAAAAGCATTGATATATAAAGATATTAGCCAATGGATGTATAAAAAAGCATAAGGTTTTTGATCCTTTAAGCTGAAAATGTGGGGATTTTAAGTAGACAACGGCAGAAAAATTGAGGGAAAATTGTTCCAAATACATCCTCTGTAATTCTTAATTTCTCCTGAATTCTGACTCCTCCCCCCACTCATAAGACTTATTCAGTAAACCCTACTTAATCTGACATAACCCCTCTAAACTTAGAGGGTTTTTTTATTTCAATAAACTTTACTTTTTCCCAATTAGTCTATTACTTAAGCATAAATTGTTTCTTTTTACACCAGTATTTTTTCGTACTAACTTAAATTTAATTTTGTTGATTTTTAATCATGTATAAAGACTAATCAATTTATGGATTTATGGGAAAATTTTGTATAAACAAATATTGCACAGATCACTAAATAACATACTTACTAAGGTGCAAACTTGAGTGAAATTGAACACTGCCAGTAAAAATTTAGAGATATTGCGTACTTGAAATTGAAATATAAATGATATACTTTTGAGAAAATTCTATTATAATATAAAGATTTGGTAAAGCAAATTCAAAATAATTGCTACTTTTATGAAGAATCAGTAAAGATATGTCGTAAGTATAGATATAAAAATCTTATTAATTTATGATGTTATTCAAGTTGATTGATTGAACTTTAAAGCGAACAATATTCATGGGAGCAAAGAAAATATATAAAAAAAAGACTAATAGACATCCCCGAAAATAGTCAAACACTTACTATAGCTATCTTTTGATGAGCGATCGCTATCTACTGTTGATAGTTAATTTTTACGGTAAAATCAGTATTTCAGATACTTACTATTACAAACTCTCAAAAGAAGTAGCCATAGTAGTTAACTGATTTATATCTAGAGCAAGGAGGATTTACTACTACAAAATCAATGTACCTATTCGTAGTCGAACAATACCACAAATAATTATGACTATTTGCTCGTATTTTTCTGGTTTTAACCTAAATCTTTCTTGGACTACTCTGAAAATTTTTATCAATCTAAATTATATGTTAAACAAAAATAATTTTTGAAGATATTTCTTTGTTTTTCAATTTTTCTGATTCAGTTAAATCTCTATTTTTTGGCTTTTTTTTGAGAGTTTTAATTCTTGATTCGCCAACCTAGGCTTTATGTCCACTAAATTTTTGTTCTTGAGCGGATTTTTGTTGGACTTCATGAAAATAGTTTAAGTCACTTTTTTTTCCTGGTTCACCTGCTGATACTTCTACAATATCTTTACCTAACTGGTCATAATTGGCTGTCAAAATTACATTTTTTATTATTATCTCATAACTTAGATGCCTAATATAAATGGCTGATTGATTATGAAATTGAACGTAATTACTTATTTTATTCTTGGTTAGTAATTAGTAAAGCGAAAATTTTAGATAACCCCTAAATAAATTACAAATGACTATGATTTTATCTCAATCTATGGCTCATAAAATCCATACTTTCCCAGTCTCATCAAAATTACGGATGCCCAGTGTAACACAATCAAATGTTACTACTGCTGCCTCTTGTTATGAGCTGACTGACTTAGGTACATTTAGAGACTATGTAAGTGTAGCCAAAGATATTAACGACTCTGCTCAAATAGTTGGTTATTCAATTAACGATATAGGGCAAAAACAAGCCTTTGTATGGGACTCTGACGAAGGTATGCAAGATATTGGTACTATTGGTAATCATTCTAGCTGTCCCTATAGTATTAATGATTATGGCCAAGTAGTTGGCTATTCTGTATATGATTGTGGTCAACGGAAAGCTTTTATTTGGGATAAGACAAAAGGAATACATCACCTTGATTCCAAAAGTAATAATTTGAGTGAGGCTTATTGTATTAATAATTCTGGTCAAGTAGTAGGTTTTTCTGTCACTAATAATGGTCAAAGAAAAGCTTTTATTTGGGATGAGACAAAAGGCATACAAAATCTTAGTATTTCTGATGATATAGAAAGTAGTGCCTACGCAATTAACTATTCTGGTCAAGTAGTAGGCTATTCTGTTTCTTCAGATTTAATCGTAAAGGCTTTTATATGGAATGGTGACAAAGATATCCAAGAATTACCAGGTTTTTTAGGTTCAGATATTAATAGGTCTGGCCAGGTGATTGGTTTTTATTCTATGCCTCAACACAATAACCGAGCTTTTTTGTGGAATGGCAGTGAGGAATATCAAGACCTTGGTACTATTTCTAATAATGTCAACTTACAATTTTTTGACAGTGAAGCTAATAGTATTAATGATTTTGGTCTAATAGTTGGTTCTTCTGACAAGCTAATAAATACAGAGCAAGAAGGATGGGCTAAAAGAGCTTTTATTTGGGATAGTTTTAATAAGATGCAAGACCTAAATGATTTGATCGATCCTTCCTCTGGTTGGGTTCTTAAGGAAGCACGATCTATTAATAATCATGGGCAAATTGTTGGATGGGGAATGAAAGATAAAAGTAGTTGTTCTTTTCTGTTAACACCTATTTCCTAGGGTGCATCTCAATTTTGAATAAAGCCAAAAAATTATTGCTTTTAGGGAACAGGGAACAGGGAACAGGGAATAGGGAATAGGGAATAGGAAAAAAGTATTTTTGCAAATAGCAAATATGAGATGCACCCATTTCCTAACAGAGATAATAGATAATACAATTAGATATTTATAGGTAGTGGTTTTCCTAGATAATTCATACTCAAACTGTAATAAATATCGCTTTGCCTCTATTTCTAGAAGCAAAGCTACAAATTCAACAATTAATAATTAATAATTACCTTTCCTTTAAAAGTAAGCATTCAGCCATCAGCCATCAGCTATTGCTTTTAGTTTACGATAAAAGCTTGATTAATTATCTTACTAGAAAAGTTGGCTCTCTTGCCCTTAAAATCTATATTTAATTTAAAAACTGTCCTTAAGGAGAGAGTCTTGTTACGCTCAAGCTGACGGCTAATAGCTGAATTATTACAACTCAGTCAGGGATTACTTCTAACTTCTAACTTCTAACTTCTGACTTCTGACTTCCCCTATTGCCTCTGCTAAATGTTTCTTTAAAGTTGTTATTGGTAGAGGACCTTGAATATGATTCCAAGGCAAAATTTGCTCTAACTTCCAATCATCAAAAACATAAAAATCCAACTCTGGTAACTCCCCACGCAACTCCTTAAAAGCTCTCTTATAACTACCCAAAGAATCCCCATAATTCCTTACCAATTCTAATAAATTAGATAACCTTCTATCTCCCCTAGAAATTAATCCTTGTATCACCGACCATTTATAACTTTCTGGGCGAAAATCTATCCCTTTTGACCGTAGTTGTTTCTCCAAAAACTTCAGCCTTTTTTCTGATTGAGAGTTGACTCCAAACCATTGAAAAGGTGTGTG
Organism: Okeania sp. SIO2F5; assembly: GCF_010692685.1. NCBI lineage: Bacteria > Bacillati > Cyanobacteriota > Cyanophyceae > Oscillatoriales > Microcoleaceae > Okeania > Okeania sp. SIO2F5. Next base: position 49,853 of record NZ_JAAHGU010000016.1, read on the forward strand.
AGATTTCGGTACAAAAGTGCTACATCCCAAACTTAATCTTAAACCAGGAGCAGCTTTTTTCAAAGCCAACATCATTTCTATCGTAGCATCTAAATCTTCTACTTCCTCTCCAGGTAAACCCACCATTCCATAAAACTTAATAGCTTTTAAACCACCAGCTTTAGCATTAACAGCAGCTTCAATAATTTCCTCATTTTCCAACTTCTTATTTATAATTTTTCGCAGGCGATCGCTCCCACTTTCTACAGCAATAGTAATTGATTTTGTATCTCTATTACTTAAAATTTTTGCTAATTTTTCCGTCACTGTATTTGTTCTAACCGATGCAATACTCAACCGCACATCATCATATTTTGGCTGATTCAAATAATTCAATAAACTATCAAATTCAGGATGTTGAGTTACCGAAGCTCCCAATAAACCCAAACGTTTTGTGACAGTTAATCCCTTTTCAATTGCCGGAATAAGAGACCCTTCTAAACTAGCACTTCTAAATGGCAAAGTCAGATAACTTGCCAAACAAAAACGACACATTTCCGGGCAACTTCTCACCACTTCTACCATAAAAATATTTTCCCAAGCTGCCTTTTCAGTCACCACAGTAGAAGCAGATAAAGTATTACCCCGATAGGTTTGTTTTTGCACTACAACAGGAATATCCTTATCTATAGGTTCAATAGATTTAATAGCACCATCAACACTTTCATAAGTTACTTCATAAAGACTCGGAATATAAATTCCTGGAACTTGTGCTAAATGTCTTAATATTACTTGTTTATCCTCTCCTCTAACTTCTTTATAAACATCAATAAAATCCCCCAATAAATTTTCCCCATCTCCCAATAAAATTACATCAAAAAAATCAGCAAAAGGTTCAGGGTTTGCCGTTAAAACAGGTCCGCCACCAAATATTATTGGATAATTTTTTCCCAAACGATTTTTAGCTCTAATAGGAATTTCTAAAGATTCCATAATCTGGAAAATATTGACATAATCAAGTTCCCAAGAAACAGAAAAACCAAATAATTCTGTTTGCTGTGGAAGAGGTTCATTAATATCAGTAAATAAACGACTAACTTGTAGATCGGAACGCATTGCTAAAGTTGCCCAAACAATCTGATAACCAAGGCTAGTTATTCCTACAGTATATTCATTAGGAAAAGCAAAAATAATTGGTATGGCACTAGATTCAGGTATTGCTGGAGTGAAGAGTAAACGTTCAGTATTAAATATATTAGTATTAGTAGACATATTTTAGATTATAAATAAGTAGGTAGGCGATAAAAATTACCGTTATGGTTCAACAATCAATAATTAACAATTAATAATTAATAATTACCTCTTTTTATAAAGAAGAGAATTGCCTCAAAGGATTTTTTTCTTTTTTATCCATGAATGGAGAGGCTTTATACTTTAATTTTTCGGTAAGGAGAAAGCAGAAGGAAAAAGGTTATTGATTTATATATTTTTGTGGGCACAACTCTGATATACCTGTGAAACAAGCAATGCCTGCTAAAGGGAGTTTTTCCAAAAATAGCAGATCGAGTATTGTAAAGTTTAAACATACATAAATATATAGCCATCCTAGTATAGATATGAACATTAGCTTTAGGGTTAGTGTTTACTGATGCTGGAATTAATATGGTTTCTAACGTGTTAGACTTTGGACAAAAACGGAGTAGTTAGCGTAATATTTATTTACGCTAACTACTGGGATTAGGGTTTAGAAACAGAATCAAATCTGGAATTATCTTCGTTTCTCACATTATTGATCATCCTGAAGAGCATAGGATGGGTCTGGTTCAATTTCTCCACCGAAACAAATATCTAAATAACTTTCTGGAAGAGAATAAATAACCCTCTCCAACTCATCAATAATATCCCTTCGAGTCATTTTTTCAACTGCATCAATATCAGCTTCACTTCCTGGTTTTCCTAAATATTTATATTGAGTTTTTTTCTGACTATCAGTAGCCATAGGAAAAATCGGTGAAGCAGATTGTAATCTATAATAATAGTACAGTTTCTGATTTCTATCTCGTCATCAAGTTATCACAAAAGGGAACAAAAATTCTCGAAAATAACTAAAAGTTGGCATAAGTAATCATAGAATATAGTATTTATCAAAAAGTGTAAGATAGATTTACACTGATATATTTTATGTTATCTGTTACCTAAAAACTCCAATTTTGTATCTCATTGAAGCTAAAATTACTATATTGAGTTATTTATACTTTAATTTAAACCATAAAATCGGGGAGGCTAAAGTCAGTGTAGCAACGTTAGTAAAAATAACTGGTACATCTTTAACCAGAATGCCATAAATTATCCAGATCAATACACCAGAGCAGAAAATAGCAAACATTTCTAGGGAGATATCTTTTGTAGAGCGAGTGCGCCAAGTTTTGATAACTTGAGGTAAAAATGAAATAGTTGTTAAACTACCTGCTAGTAATCCTAAAACTGTTACTAAGTTCATAATAGATGCTGATAATTTTAATACTTGTGCTTGAAACTTATCGGTTTTTTTGTTAACTACAAGACTTATGTCGCACTGCTATATATAGCGTATAATTTCCCGATTATTTTGGTATTGTAACTATAATTATTGCTGTTACCTAATTCCTGAATTAATATAGTATTAATCACTTAAATTCAACTAAATTTCTCTTGATATCTTCAACATAAATATCTCGTATTTGAAATTTGTGGTATCGATCGATATGTAGCCTTCGTTCAATTTATCTAATTTTTTAATCCTGAAAATATTGTCAACTTATTAAATATTATACCAACCAACAAAGTTATTAATAATCAGACAATTTAACTTAAAATTCAACTATAGTAACTGCCAAGGCGGTTAGAACTTATGCGGATAACGAACCTCAGACAGGAAAATGTTTTTCCTTCTGTTCCCTGTTCCTTGTTCCCTACTATACATCAATTTCTAATAATCTCAGCCTCCGCAATAACTTCCCCATTTAGAAAAGCAACTAAATAATCATTATTATTGAGAGGCCCAACATTAGGTGGAGTCCCAGTTAAAATAATATCCCCCAAACGTAGCGGTATATTCTGACTAATGAAACAGAGCAGGTCTTGAATGGAAAATAACATTTGTTTGGTAGACCCTTGTTGGCGAACTTCACCGTTGATTTCAAGTCTGATTTCAAGTTCTTCTATTTCTGTAACATCATTCAACTTCCTAAACTGTGACAACGGACAAGCATTGACAAAACTTTTGGCTAGATCCCAAGGATACTTTTTGGCCCTCAACTCATTTTGTCGATCGCGAAGAGTCAAATCTAGAGCAATACCAACACTACTAATTGCCTGTAAAACCTGATTTAGATCCGCCTGATACAAATCAGTGCCAAGTTGGATAGCAATCTCTGTTTCATAATCGCATCGTCCTAAATTAAGGGGTAAAAATATCTTTCCTTCAAATGGTACAATACAGGCAGGGGATTTTGTGAAAATTATCGGTTCTTTCGGAACTGGGTTGTTTAGCTCTTTTGCATGATCGGCATAATTACGACCTACACAATAAATTGAACCAATTGTTTGAGGTATAGTAAAAGAGTTCATTGTTAAAAATTTAGGACGTGCTACCAAATCATATCATACAGGAATAGCAAAAGTATTATCCAATGCTAAACATTTCGATGTTCTTTCTGAGCTGTGACAGGAACTTGTTCGAGGTAATTCTCACTAGAATTGAAGCAACCGTGTCTCGATGTACTGTTTTCTCTTTAGCATAGAGCATCGTCTTACATCTTTTATGCTCATGCTTGAGGTAAGTCAGGCAGTCAGAGTAGACACCCTTGTTAACCAGTATCTCTAGAATTTCGCGATAGGAATTCTCATCAATCGTATTAAACCTTAACTCTTCAAGTCGCTCTCGCTCTTGCTCGTTGGATCTTTGGGTCATCAAATACACTGCCAACGTTAGTTTTCCATTAATGAAGTCCGAAAATTGATCCTGATAAGGTTTCTCCAGCTTTGATAGACGCTGGACAGGCAGTGCAAAATCACCGAAATCATTAGCTGCCTGAGTAGCTGCACCATAGATAGCGCCCATCTCATACAGCAATTCGTCAGGTTGCTCTGCAATGATCGATCCTGCAAAGAAACAACTTCCGTAGAACACACCTGAAAGCAATCTACATCGCTGCTGATACGCTGGTAGGAACTGGTCGTAGTCTGGATAGTCACTCACTCTAGAAACCTGTAGATCGTGAATGTCCATTCTCTGACCAAGATAGACTTGGTGGTTGATTTTGCTGAGGAGTTTTAAGAGCGAAGTCATGCCATAATCCTCTAAGATTTGTTGAGCAATTTCTCTCAGTTGAAAGCCTGCAATGACTAGCTTTCGCTTACTATTGGTGCTATCATACCCATTTTTCTCATCAAGAAACCAGTTGATAACATAAGTCGAGCAGTTCAGGATCTCAAAACTTGCACAGACGGGAATAATCTCCTTCCAGTTTTGACCTCCGTTAATCTCATAACCTGTTCGGATCTGGAGGTCTCGTAATCGAGGATGACCATGACGCTTCATAGGAAGCTGCTGCACTTCTGGGCTTAACTTCTCTGTATAGTCAGCGATCAGCACATCCGTTGCTTGGGATGTCTCTTTCATCAGATTGAAGTACTCACTCATTCGGAAACCTCTTTTTGATAGATATGATACTGGTTATCTCGAACGGAGACCAAACGCAAATTTGCCGAATCGAACTCGAGTAATCGCATTCGCAGCTTTTGCTGTCCGATAAGACTCCCTTGCTGATGACAAGCGTAATCAAGACTAAGATATTGCTCTCCATCAATCCAATTCTTGGTAACGGTTCTCTGGAATGAGACTTCCTCATCCAAATTCTCACATTTGCTATGATTAGAATTCGATGAGATGATAATCAGTCGCCCTCTGTCTCGTAAGTGTGTGGCAACCCGTTCAAAGCTCATCTGAATCGCATCAAACTCAAGGATGTGGCTGGCAAGTAAAATGGTATGGCCATCATTCACAAAAGCCCATGCACCACCACGAGAATAGGCCAGGTCGAACATCTTGTTGAGCTGCATATCGACGACATCTTGGCAGTAGAGATCGACTCGAGTCCCTAAGCATTCTTGAGCTTGAGCAAGTAGAGACGCACTCGTGTCCACCCCGGATATCTGGAGTTCAGGTCGCAACAGAAGAATTTGCTCTACAAGCAAACCAGTCCCAATTCCTACATCCAAGATGTCCTTCTGATCGCCGAAAATTTCGATCAGCTCCGTGGCAATTGCTTTGTAATCCCGATTCTTTTGCACAAAGCTATTATAGAAATCGGACATACCTTTATACAAATCCATAGGTATCATTGATGTTTCTCAATTTTTAAATAATTAGGGTTTGCGCTCAAAAGTCTTATGGGTAAGGGTAGGAGACAGGAGACAGGAGACAGGAGACAGGAGGAACGGGGAATTGTAGAGGAGGTAGGAGGAAGAATAATCCCTTGATTATTCTGCGCAACTCTCGCCTAAAATGCTAATTTTTTGAACCATTACGATCATTAAGCTTGGACTTTTTTTAACTAAAAAATGCGCTCAACCTTTATATGTCAATGCTTTTAGATTTAATCAGCAAGCCCTAATTAATTGCCTAAATATAGCGCTGTGCGCAGGCAACAGCTCCTCTGGCAACAGCTCCGTAAGAGGGAATAAAAAACCGATAATATAAGACTTTTAGCTATTGGACAGTAAAAGTGGGTAATTTGTCACTAATGATTGTGAAATTTAACTTTTCTATAACCTCAAAAAAAATAATCCCACTTTCAAACATAGTGAGATTATTTAACAAAATCAAACTTCAAATCTTTCTTATAAAGAAGAACCTACACCAACATAGGCACCATAAAAGAAAAGACCCACAACTACAAGTACGCCAGTTCCGGCAACAGTAGCAACCAACCATAAAGGAATTCTACCTGGTTCGGACATCATAATATTTCACCTCATTATTTCAAAACTACTTCGTACTAAAAAATTTTTACCTACAAGGTAATTGCTCAACAATATACTTGTTAACTTTCTACTAAATCTTACTAACAATAGGTCACCCCAATAGGGTGACTTAATATTAGTAATTTCTCTGTTTTATTTCTCAAATTAGTTAAAGAAATAACTAGAAAACAGAATACCAAGAACAAACACTAATAACAAACCAAGGTAGAGTGAAGTACGATTTAACTCTACTGGTTGTTTATTAGTATTGTCACTACGATCTAAAGGCATAATATACTCCTATCTTTGAATAAACTGCATAGCTGCGATCGCACCTAAAAAGAAAACTGTAGGTACACCAAGGGTATGAACTGCTAACCATCTAACTGTAAAAATTGGATAGCTAATTGGTTGATTTGGATTTCCGCTAGTCATAATAAAAATCTCCTAAAATTTTCAATTATTCACCAATAAATTCATCAATTTGTTTTTTAGCTTCAAAACGGTCTGATATAACTGGTAATTCTTGTCTTTGCTCAGTATAATACTCGTTAGGTCTAGGTGTACCAAAGACATCGTAAGCCAGGCCTGTACTTACAAATAGCCAACCTGCAACAAACAGAGCTGGAATAGTGATACTGTGTATTACCCAATAACGAATACTTGTGATGATATCTCCAAAAGGACGCTCACCTGTACTGCCACCAGCCATCTAATTTTATCCTCCAAATTTATCTCTAACCATCATCTTGAGATGATAGTTTTAAAACCTTTCTAAATACCTCATCCCATCACTAATTAATGGTTTGAGTTTTTTGTCTTTGTTAACAACTAAAGATAGACTAACTTTTTGCCTTCTTTAACATCTGTTATTTTTATCTGTTAGTTAGACGGGATCAATTCTAACACATTCAGTCTAAATTTTCAGTAACTCAAACAACATCAAGAAATTACCTTTTCCCATCTGAGTAATACTACCCAATTAAAATTATGAGGAAGAATTTTTCTCTGAATATTGTATTGAGTTTCAAGCTGCTTCTGAAACTGCTGAACTATTGTATTTCAACACAGTTCCTCTTTGACCAAGAATAAAACCTTTTTCTTGGTTAATAAAAACAATTTTGTAGAAATTTTCTGGAACATTCTCTACATCACGGTCTTTTTCCCAAGTCTGACCGCCATCAACACTGCGAAGTAAATTACCACTACCACCAGAAATCCAAATTTCATCAGGAGTACGATAAGCCAAATCTAATAAACCCCAACTTGTGGCATATTCTGGAGTAATAGCTTCTCCCCACTCTTCAGGATTTTCTGGATCGCTAAACCGCAGTTGGCCTCCTCGTGCTAATAGCCATAAACGACCATCATCAGTGAACCCCATATTTTCCAAACGGCGAGAGTCTTGACGATTATGAGGAGTCCAAGCTCTTTGGCCTGGTTCCCAACTAGAGTAAAAATTACCCTTAGCCGAAACAGCAATATACTTACCATCAGGAGAACGGGAAATATTTCTCACTACTCCCACAGCATCCTCTACCTGAGCGCGCCAATGTTGGCCACCATCTTCTGTGCGATAGATAGCTCCCACATCAGTAGTCATCTCGGCAGAATTTTGCCCAAGAGCAATAATAGAATTAGGAGCACCTGGTAATTTAGAGCTTAGAGGAATTTGAGTCCAAGACTCTCCTTGATCATCCGTGTGTAGAAGTAAAGAAGGCTGTCCTAAAATCCACCCTTCACTACCATTAAAACTCACTGAGGTCAAGCGAGTTCTTTCTTCTATATCAATATCAATACTTTTAGGTTGCCAAGTGTTACCACCATCAGTAGTTTCTAACAGAGTAGCATTACCACCGACAATCCAACCATGGTCAAGATTGCCTGTAAATCCGATATCAAACAACTTAGCCTCAGTTGGTAGTTGAATTATCTCCCAGGGATTGTAACCTATTCCAGGTAAAAAGGCATTTTTGCAGCCACTACAAAGTATAACTGCTGCTAGTATTATGAAAATTTGTTTCCAGGACTTTACTATTGAGTGCATCACATTAAATCATTAATAAGCCTTTAGGCCATCTTATCGTAAACCATATAAGCTCAAGAAAAACAAAAATCCTGCGGCTAAAGCGCCGAAAATTAGAATATTTTTCTGGCTTGGTGTGAGTGTATTAACACCAAAACCATATCCAAGGTTTTCTTTGAATCCGGAAGGACCTTCAGCTGGTCCAACATTCACAAATTGAACCTTAGTTGCTGCACAAACAGGACAGCGCCAACCAGGGGCTAAATCTGAAAAAGCAGTTCCGGGCGGAATATTACCAGTAGAACTTCCCTTCTTCGGTTCATATACATATCCACAGGCTCGACATTCATACCGATCCTGTTCCTCTGTGGCCTCAGTGACTTGCTCGCTCATAGTTCCAAAAGATTGAATAGCAATTATGAGAACATCTTTAATTATTATTACAGAATTGGTGTAATTCGAGGAGATGAGTATTGACAAATGATTAATATCCAACTTGATACAGCTACTTTTAGCCTTTTTGTTGTGACTTTTGAGTGAAAAATTAGAGTGGCAAAAGCTTGTGGCTCTGGTCTGATGAGGGTTAAACAGCACAATCGTAACAATCGCTAAAAAAATAATCTCTCGTTATAATCTTTAACTTAACTAGAAAGTGTCAAAATGTTCACAGATCAAAGTCCTAGTTACTTAGGAAATGTAGGTTAATTGTGTTTACTCTTAGTGGTTACGAATATTTTCTAGGCTTCCTACTAATTAGCAGCCTAGTTCCAATTATTGCCTTAACTGCATCTAAACTACTGCGGCCTAAAACTCGTGGCCCAGAGCGACGAACTACTTATGAATCGGGTGTAGAACCAATTGGTGGAGCTTGGATACAATTCAATATCCGTTATTATATGTTCGCCCTGGTCTTTGTCATCTTTGATGTAGAAACAGTATTTTTATATCCTTGGGCAGTGGCCTTTCATCAATTGGGACTTCTAGCATTTATAGAAGCCCTAATTTTCATCACAATATTAGTTGTTGCTTTAGTCTACGCATGGCGTAAAGGAGCTTTGGAATGGTCTTAAGTCCTAATCAAAACCAAAACATTATAAATCCTATTGAGCAATCTCCCCAGGTTACTCAAGAACTTTCAGAGAATGTTGTGTTAACTACAGTTGATGACCTTTACAACTGGGCACGACTTTCTAGCTTGTGGCCTCTACTGTATGGTACAGCCTGCTGCTTCATTGAATTTGCAGCTCTGATCGGCTCTAGATTTGACTTTGACCGCTTTGGCTTAGTGCCACGGTCTAGCCCTCGGCAAGCAGACTTACTAATTACTGCAGGTACAATTACCATGAAGTATGCCCCAGTCTTGGTGCGTCTTTATGAGCAGATGCCAGAACCTAAATATGTAATTGCTATGGGTGCTTGTACAATTACTGGCGGGATGTTTAGTATGGACTCACCTACAGCAGTTCGTGGGGTAGATAAATTAATCCCAGTAGATGTTTACATTCCTGGTTGTCCACCACGTCCAGAAGCAATTATTGATGCTGTCATTAAGCTGAGAAAAAAAGTTGCTAATGAATCTTTGCAAGAACGTGCTCAACTGCAGCAGGTACATCGCTACTACACTGTTAAACACAATATGAAAGTGGTTGAACCAATTCTGAATGGTAAGTATCTCAAGACATCAGACCGTGAAACACCACCAAAAGAATTGACAGAAGCAATAGGTATGCCTATACCACCTGCACTGCAAGCTGCACAAAAAGAGGAGGTAAATCGTGGCTGAATCAGAAGCTCCAATAGTTGAAGCAGGTCAAACTTCAAAATGGCTGACAGAAAATGGCTTTGAGCATGAGTTTCTAGAACCAGATCATCTGGGAGTAGAAATGATCAAAGTTGACAGAGAATTTTTAATTCCCTTAGCTACAGCTTTATACGCTTATGGGTTTAACTATCTACAATGTCAATGTGCTTATGATGCAGGTCCCGGACAAGACTTGGTAAGTGTTTATCACTTAGTTAAGGTCAAGGACGATGTAGACCAACCAGAAGAATTACGTTTAAAGGTATTTGTGCCCAGAGACGATCCTAGACTTCCTTCCGTTTATTGGATCTGGAAATCGGCTGATTTTCAAGAGCGGGAATCCTATGATATGTATGGCATTATCTATGAAGGACATCCTAATCTCAAACGCATTTTGATGTCTGAAGATTGGGTGGGCTGGCCATTGCGTAAAGATTATATTTCTCCAGAATTCTATGAATTACAAGATGCCTACTAAATTTTAGGTTGAAACTTTGACCTTTTGACCTAAGTAGTATTAGTAATAATAGCCTTTAGACAATTGGTAAAAAAACATTAAACAGAGAAAATTAGCTTGATTTGATATTTACATTCAAGTCAATTTCTATCTATTTTCTTAAGGTTTCAGGAAATAGGAGAAAATTTTTCTGGAATTGGAACTTGTCATAGATTAATAACGTCCCGACACCATAGCACCCCCCTATTTTTTGATTAGGTGGGTGCTTAATATTACTAAAAGATTCAATAATGAAATTTTGTTTATGGGCTCAAAAATAAAGTATTCTAGTCTATTTTCTAATCTAATTGTCACATTCTTGTCAACCTGATATAATCCTCAGCGTCCGCGCTTTAGCTTTACTCGTTATTGGGTGATAAGCATTATATTGATTTAAGGTATATCTGTATTATTGGTGTAGTGGTTTTTAGCCATTAGTTAAATACAAATCGCTATCAAAAAATCTTGAAAGATTACTCCTGCTATAATCGCGAGATTTAGCGATGAGATGAATTTCAAAGTTGTAAATTAATTGAGTGGTAGCGAATTAGTAAAGGGTTAATAGCGGTGGGGGACACCGTTCAATAAAAAGCTTGTGGAGACGGTCTGGCGGGGATACAGCTCAACTTGTTTGATTTGTTATCTAGTTAAGAGTTTGTGAAGCAAGAATCCCCCGTTATAATCAAGCGATTTAACGCTGGGAGTGTCAATAGCATAAATTTACGGTGGAGGAGTTAGAACGTGAGTGATGAAACAAGAATAGGCTCCCAACTTGGAGGGAGCGGTAATATAGTAGGTGTCACATTTAATGATACAGATAATGATGGTATTTTTGATACATCAGAACCAACAATACCTAATGTTACAGTCTATCTTGACCAGAATAATAACGGTATTCAAGACCCCAATGAATTATCTAACATTAGTCGTTCAGATGGTGTCTACAACTTCTTGGGATTAGTAGATGGTGAATATTTTGTCAGACAGGTTCCACCCAGTGGCACTGTTTCAACTACGCCACTGCCAGTTCCGGTGAGCATAGTCGGTGGGAGTATGGTCAGAGAGAGCAGGATAGCTCTTGGTAGTGGCATTGCCCCACCACCACCACCAGTTCCCACTCCAGAACCCACTCCAATTCCCACTCCAATTCCCACTCCAATTCCCACTCCACCTCCAGTAGGACCAGGTAGAGGTAATATTAGTGGTGTATTATTTGAAGACCTAAATATAAATGGTGTTCGTGATTCTGGAGAACCAGGAATTTCTAACAGCCAAGTATTCCTTGATGCCAACCGAAATGGCATTTTAGACGAAGGGGAAGCAAGTACTTTAACAGATGAATTTGGTTTTTATTCGTATGTAGACGTATTCCCTGGCCAATACAACATTGATGTTATCAGGGAACTAAACGAAGCAAGAACAACTCCTAATTCAGTAATTATAATTACTGGTCTAGAAGAAGAACAACCAAATATAGCTCTAGATATTGGTATAGTTACTCCTAGCGGGACTGGTAATGTTGAAGGAGCTAAGTATCTCGATCTTAATGCTAATGGTATTTTAGACCCTGACGAGCCTGGAATACCAAACTTTACTATCTATGCAGATCTCAATAGTAATCACATTCTAGATGTGGGTGAACCATTTGATATCACTGATACTAATGGTGTTTACTTCTTACCTAATCTTCCAGCAACTCGCCTGACTATTCGGGAGGCAGAGCAACAAATAGGATTCAATCTGACAACTGATTCTCAGACTGTTGATGTACCTGATGGAGAAACTTTATTGGGCATCAACTTTGGTAATGCTGAAAGAAATGTAATTGCCGGTGTCAATTTTGTAGATAACAATAGCAATGGTGCTATTGACCCAGGAGATGTAGGTTTATCAAACTCTACTGTATATCTAGACCTCAACGAAAATGGGATCTTTGATCCAGAAGAACCATTCAGAATTACTAACAATGAAGGTGAGTACAGCTTTAATACTTTACCACCAGATACTTATGTTGTCAGAGTAGTACCTCAACCAGGATTTACTCAAACAACACCAGATCCAGTTATTATTGTCACTAGTGGGGACGATTCTAACTTCGTAAATATTGGTACTGCTCCTGACACCCCTTTACTTCAGGGTGACTTAATTGGGAATAAGTTCAACGATTTTAATTCCAATGGAGTTCTAGATCCAGGAGAACCTGGTTTAGCTAACTTCACCCTGTACTTAGACCAAAACGACAACAATATACTAGATCCTACAGAACCTGCTGCAATATCAAATGCTAATGGTGACTTTAGCTTTAATAATCCTCCTGTGGGAACTTACTTTCTGCGAGAAATACCCCAACCAGGTTTTGTGCAAACTACTCCAGATCAAGAAATTACTCTGAATGCACCTATTAACGTTTTGCAAGGTGATGCTCCCATTATCTTGAATGTTGGTAATGCTGTAATTGTAGATCCAGTTCCAGTTCCAGAACCAGTTTCAGAACCAGTTCCAGAACCAGCACCAGAGGAAACTACTGATGCTGACACTGCTACAACAGAAGTAACCACTGATGCTGGCACTGATGCAGAAGTGACCACTGATACTGATACTGCTACAACAGAAGTAACCACTGATGCTGGCACTGTTGCAGAGGAAACTACTGATGCTGACACTGCTACAACAGAAGTAACCACTGATGCTGGCACTGCCACAGCAGAAGTGACCACTGATACTGATACTGCTACAACAGAAGCTACCAGAATTAGTAGTCAAGTTACATTAACAGGCAGAATCGCTGGTACTAAATTTAGTGACAATAATGGCAACAATATAGTAGATCCAGATGAATTTGGTCTTGGTGGATTCACTATTTACCTAGATACCAATAATAACCAAGTTCTAGATCCTGATGAACCTACATCTATTACAAATGTAGATGGTAGTTATAGCTTTGAAGGTTTACCACCGAATACTTATGTAGTCAGGGAAGTTCAACAACCAGGCTTTACCCAAATTACTCCCGATCCAGTAATTACCATAGTTGGGGGTGACAATATTGACTTCGTGAACATTGGTAACCAACCTGATGTACCAATAGTTCCCCCTCCTCCAACTCCTACCCCAGTTCCTCCTCCAGTTCTTCCCCCAATTGTAAATACTGATAGCACGGGTACAATTACTGGTGTTAAATTTGACGACCGCAATGGTGATGGTTTAGCAGGCCCAGATGAACCAAGACTTATAGGTGTCGAAATCTTTGTAGACCTCAATAATAATGGTTTAGCGGAAGCCAATGAACCATTTACGCTTACAGATGCTCACGGGGAATATCGGTTTACCTTGCTACCAGGTAACTACAGAGTACGAGAAACACCACCTGCTGGTTTTGTTAACACTACTCCCACTCCTATTGTTCCTGTTGTTCCAGGTGAGACTGTCGTTTATAACTTCGGTGATAGTAGTATTTTTGACCCCAACACCAGCATTAGTGGTGTAATCTTCACTGATAGTAACAACAGTGGTTTTCAAGATCCTGGGGAAGCAGGTATTCCAACTGCTCAAGTTTTCCTAGATCTAGACGGTGACGGAAACCTAGATAGCAGTGAAGACCTCAACCTTAACGGTGTACTGGATGATGGCGAAGACCTAGACGGTGACGGAAACCTTGATATAAGTGAACCTGAAACTTTCACCGATCCTGATGGTCGTTATGTCTTTAATGGTTTAACCCCAGGGAATTACACAGTTGATGTTGTTCTGCAAGAAAACTTATTCCTAACTAGCAGTAATCCCATTATTAGTGTTACTGTTGGTCAGGTACTACCAGATCCCAATATCTCACCCACTCCAATTAATCTTCCTCTCGGTCAGAGTCTAAATGATGTTGACGTTGGTGTTAACGTCACATCACCAGATGAAGATACTGTTAGTGGTATTGTATTTGCTGACAACAATGGTAACGGACTATTTGAACCTCTAAAAGGGGAAGTAGGTTTGCCTGGTGTTGAGGTGTTCCTAGATGTGCACACAGATGGACAGATACAAGGCTTTGAACCAAATCAAATTAGTGGTCCAGGTGGTACTTATGGTCTAGATACATCTGATGTATCAGGCTCATTTCCGCTTCTACAAATTCTTGATCGCACAGGGTTCATTCAAACTACTCCACCAGCATTTGTATCAGCTGACGGTAGTGTTGTTTACAACTTTGGAAACCAACCAGAAACCTTAATTACTGGAATTGTTTTTGAAGACTTTAACAGTAACGGTATCCAAGACTTTAACGATACTAACGGTAATGGCATCCTTGACCCTGACGAATTTGTAGAAAGGGGTGTTCCTGGTTTCCGTATCTATGTCGATATCAATGAAAATGGCATTCTTGATAATGACGATATTGAACCTAATACCTTTACAAACACAGATGGAGAATATGCAATTGTTGGTTTGTTACCAGGTACTTACACACTACGTCTGATTCCAAATCCGGACAACTTTACTTCTACTACTCTAACAGACCTCACAATTACTGTTGATGAGTTTGAAAATTCCAATCTGGAAATTGACTTTGGCCAGTCTCCGATAATTCCTCCTCCTGGTCTTGCTAATATTTCAGGTATTGCATTCATAGATGAAAACGGAGATGGTTTAGCAGATGCAGGTGAACCTCAACTACCTGATGCTGTTATCTATATAGATGCCAACGATAATGGGGAACGAGATGATGGCGAACGATTTGCACTTACCAATCAATTTGGTCTCTATGATATCCCCAATGTATCTCCAGGAACTTTTGTAATTCGTCAGGAACCATTTCCTGGTTTTACCGACTCTACTACTCCAGAACCAGTGATAATCACTTTGATAGAAGGGGATAACGCTGACTTTGTTAATTTTGCCAACGACCCAACAGGGTTACCAAAAGCTGTTCTTCCTGTTGTTAGTATTGGTGGTATTGTTTTCAATGATATCAACGGTGATGGTCTGTTAGATCCAGGAGAGAATGGTATTCCTGGTACTACAGTATTCCTCGATCGCAACGATAACTCAATTCTAGACAATGAGGAACGTACTGCGATTACTGATTCACTGGGTGTATACGACTTCGATGGTTTACCTCCTGGTACCTATACAGTCCTGCAAATTCCTCCACCAGGTCTATTCCAGACTACCCAAGACCCAACTCTAACTCTGTTTGCAGGGGATGATGCTAATTTTGTCAATTTTGGCAACAGTGCTAACCCACCAGTTATACCACCTCAACCACCCATACCACCTATTGGTACTGGTAGCATTAGTGGGATAACTTTTGAAGACCTGAATGGTAATGGTTTCCTAGATGCTGGCGAACCTGGTATTGGCGGTGTTGTTATTTACTTCGACCAAAACAACAACTCTGTTCGAGATGCTGATGAAATATTCGTTGCTACTGATGCCAACGGTAATTACGGTTTCTCAAACTTAGCAGATGCTAGTTATACAGTTCGGCAAGACCTAAACCCAGATCAGGCAGCAATCTTTACTCAAACTGTTCCTGGTCCTAATGAACCAGTATTTATCAGCACTTTTGGTGGTGCTAATGTACCTGGTGTTAATATTGGTAATATCCGTCTATAAATATCGAGATAAATCTAGATATTTAGATAGCAACAAAACTCAGGGTGGAAACTGAGATAGAACTATAAAATTAAATTTTTAGCGTAGTCAATCATTTTGGGAAATTTGACTACGCTTTTGTTTTTTTGACCTGTTATATCATGTCCGGATAATTAGGGTTTGCGCTTCACTAGTCTTTTAGTAGGGGTAGGAGACAACCCACCCCTCGCCCCTCCCCCTCCCAGGAGGGGAAGACAGGAGAAATGGGAATGAGCCAGGAGGTAGGAGTAAGAATTTTCCTAAGATTGTTCTGCCCAACTATGCGCCTAAAATACGCTCCTTTTTGAGCGTTTTATATCATGTTCCCCTCCGGGGGAGCTACGAATTGCGGATAATCAGTTATAATAAATCTTCTGCCTTCTAACCTTGCTCTTTCCCTTCTGCCCTCTGCCCTCTGCCTTCTGCCTTTGGTCCACAGATATTATAAGTATTCAACCGAACATGATATTAGACGTGATACCAGGCACTTTTTTCGACCCCAAAAAGTACGCCTGTTTCAATTCACTTACCCTTTAAAAGTGAGAATTTTGGGGTGAGGGGGGCATAAAAATCAAAGAACCATTATTCCTCCTACTTTCCCTGTCTTCCCACCCTCCCCGCACTTTACTTTTTTCAGCTACGCGATCGCACTCCCACTCACTAATCCTCTTTTCATTTTAATAAGCACCTACGCAGAGCGAATCACTTACCTCAAAAATACACGAAAATTTCTTGACAAGCAACTACCCTGTATTTCTTACGTATCAATACTTTGAAAAAATGGCCAACGAGAAGCGATAACTACGTTTAGCTGTGCTATCGCAGCCCAAATTCCCCCATTTTTTCCCCTAAATAGCTCATTTCAACTTTTTTGGCAAAAATCAGTTTAAATTCCAAATATATTTGAGACTATTTCATAAATTTAATTAATATAAATATATTTTACCGAATAATTAAGTCCAGTAGGGTGCATTAATGAAATGTAACGCACCATAATCAAAGAAAGAAGAAACAGGGCGATCGCTCTGTGCTCCTAAGAGAAAACCAAAACCAACCAATCAAGTACTCCAGTAGTGAACTGACACACCTAATTTTCTGCAAAATTTGTAGGGTGCATACTACTTACGGTTAAAATTCAATTGTATTAAATATTACAAATCATCTTATACAAAAGTTATATAATTTTAAAATTCAATGCAAATAAAATTTCAGCCCAAATTTAATTATTAAAAGAATTGTCTGTAGTAATTTCTACTCCTAATTTTCCAGCTAACGTTTTCAAGCTGGATAATGGTCTAACAATTATTCATCAATATATTTCAGTCACTCCAGCAGTGGTGATAGATGTGTGGGTAAGAGCAGGTGCTAGGGAGGAACCCGATAAATGGTCAGGTATGGCTCACTTCCTAGAACACATGATTTTTAAGGGAACAGAAAAATTAGGTCCTGGAATCTTTGATCAAATAATTGAAAATCGTGGCGGAATAGCAAATGCTGCTACAAGTCACGACTATGCTCATTTTTTTATTACAACTGCTGCCCAATATGTAGAAGAAGTAGTATATCCATTAGCAGAATTATTGTTGCGTGCCTCCATACCAGAATCAGAATTTGCTAGAGAGCGGGAAGTGGTATTAGAAGAAATTCGTCAATCAGAAGACTGTGTTGATTCGGTAGGTTTTCAAGCATTGATGGAGAATGTTTACAGACATCATCCCTACCGACGTTCAGTTATGGGGACAGCAGAACTTCTCAAAGAACGAGAGGTTGATGAAATGCGTTGTTTTCACAATCATCACTATCAACCAGAGAATATGGCAGTGGTAGTTATTGGGAGAGTAGAGGAAACCCAGGTAATAGAATTAGTCAATGCAGCTTTTGCCAATTTTTCCGAAAAATCTTCTCATTGTCCGCGAGTCGAGATAGCAGCAGAGCCGTTAATAACTGAAGTTCGTCGCCAGGAAATATATTTGCCCAGATTAGAACAAGGTCGTCTAACAATGGCTTGGCTCGGACCTGGAGTCGAACAACTAGATGATGCTTATGGATTAGATTTACTGTCAATATTATTAGCCGATGGTAGAAATTCTAGATTGGTTCGAGAATTGCGCGAAGATTTAGGTTTAGTGCAAGGAATTGTTAGCAGTTTCTCTTTGCAGCAAGACTCAAGTTTATTTACAATTAGCGCCATGCTAGAACCGAAAGATATTCCAGAAGTAGAAGCACGAATTGGCGATCAGCTTTATGAGTTATTAAATCAAGAGATTTCAGAGGTAGAATTAGCTAGGTGTCAGCGTTTATTATGTAATGATTATGTGTTTTCCATTGAAAGTCCAGGACAGTTAGCAGGTCTTTATGGTTATTATTTTACTATAGCAAACCCAGAGTTAGCAATCAGTTATCCAGAAAAAATAGCAGCATTTCAACCACAAGAATTACTCAATTTAGCTAAAAAATATTTATCTCCAAATCGCTATGCAGTCACAGCATTAATACCTATTTAGGGTTTGCATAAGCAGTTAGGAGTCAGGAGTCAGGAGGAAATAAAGAAGAAGAAAGAAGAAGAAAGAAGAATAGTTTTTTGATCACGCTATTATCCGGACATGATATAATTTCATATTAATTTAATGGACATACACTTATTTGAGTTGTTACTATTTTGATTATAAGTGCAAAAAGCTATATTGCTCCCAACTAAAATTCTAGGTCAAAGTTTATGTCTGATAATCTTTCATTACTAAAAAATCGAGACTACACATTTATTTTTGCTCGAAGTTTTGAAAGCTGGTCTGCTTCTAATTTGTATTATGAAGATTGGATTGCAGCACAAATAAAAATCATTGATTTAGCCAAGCATTGTCAATCATTAGATGATGATGGAATTACTGTTTACCTTGCTTCTAGTCCTTTTATCAAGCATACAAACACAGAAGTAGTAAAATTAGCTCAACTATTTCAGCTAAAAAATCCTCCAGAAATAATAGATGTAGTAAGTAGTCTAGAAGATGCTCTGGATGACTATTTTCAACGCCGAGATGCAAAGAAAACTAAAAATGGGGATATTATTCTAGTATTAGTAGATAAAATTTCTGATGAACAAGAAGCTTTGGTAAATTTAATTATTAATGCTACTGAAAAAATCGACCTAATTCCAGGTACAGAAAATAGTTATGAACTAGGAATTAGTTTTTTACAAATTGGTGAAGATCCAGAGACAAAAGAATGTTTGACTTTCCTAGACGATCATCTCGTTAAAGCTGGTGCAAAATGTGATATTGTTGACACGAAGTTTTGGTATGAAATTAAGCAAAAATCTCTCACAGATATTTTGATTCATGCTTTAGTTGATTAGCAAAGTACTAGCATTATAAATATAGGAAAAAGTGATAAGAAGTTGACTTAATTAAAAAATTAGAGAATGGCTGTAAAAAACGACAAAAAAGCTTACTATTTGGGGTGCTTAACTGTTGAGTTTAAGCGGAGCAAAACCCAACTTACTGTGTGAATGATTAGCGATCGCTCCACATTAGTAATATGGACTACTATTTAACTGCAAATTCAGTATAAGGACGAATATGTTCCGGTTTAAATGCCAGAACAATTTGCTCTTTAGGAATGCCAGCTTCCATTAAGTCCGTAGCAATACCATCCTCTATTCCATCTCTTTGTATCCAGATTTTATGATCTATAATTTGCAAATGAACTAAACAACCATGTACTCTTTCTCTATTTTCCCATCCCTCTAAAAGAATGAGATAATTATCAGAATCTTGATCAACAATTAGTAACCTGTTCACTTCACCTGTTGCATAACATAAATTAGCATAATAACCCAGAGATTCAATAATAACTGTTCTCAAATTGTCTAAGTTATCCATTTTAATATTACTTCCTGAAGTTAATCGAAAACTAATAATTTAAGTCGTTGATTTTCTAATAAAACTTGACCAATGGGGTCTTCAAAAACGTCAACATAAGTTTCTTGATGAATAGCTAAATATAAAGTTATTTCTGGTTGTGTTCTTACTAATAAATCATAGTAAAGAATATATTGACCTAACGCTTTCTCTAAATCAGATATAGCAGATTTACCAACAAAACTTTTAACTTCAACGGCAATTTTTTGACTATCTTTTTCAGCAGCAATTAATTTTTATGCACCTAAATCAACATATAAATCTCTTTTTCCCCAGCGAATAACTAGGGGGTCATTGGTAACAATCCAGTCATCTTTCTCTAGGGCAGTTTTCACAGTATTATGATAAATATCTTTAGCTGGCATTTCTAATAATTTTTAATAATTATTATATTGTGTTTTGTGGAATGGGCATCTTACCCGTTCCTAATATTTTCACCGCAGGCAGGATACCCACCCCACTTATATTCATCTCGCCCCTCAGCAATGCCCAAGATACTTAAATGAAAAGCGCTGTCAGAAATGCTATATGCTTTAATAAAATAGTAGTTAAATTTAGCAATAGCAAAGAACAACGGGGTGCTACTTATAAACCCAAGGGAGAAGAAATAGACCTGGTTAATGCTGCTCTTTACCTGCGACGTCCTCTATTAGTTACAGGTAAACCAGGTACTGGTAAAACTTCCTTAGCTTATGCTGTGGCCAAAGAATTGCAACTAGGAGAAGTATTACGTTGGAATATTACTACTCGTTCTACTCTCCAGGAAGGATTATACCGATATGATGCTATTGGTAGATTACAAGATGCTAAGGGAAAAGATAATTTATCTGAGATTGGCAAATATATACAATTAGGACTTTTGGGCACAGCTTTCATTTCTAGCGAGCATCCTCGGGTACTAATAATTGACGAAATAGATAAAAGTGACATTGACCTACCCAATGACTTGTTAAATATATTTGAGGAAGGATGGTTTGAAATTCCCGAATTGGCACGCATCGCCGATCGCCTACCTCCAGAAGTTACTGTGAGAACCAGTGACCAAAAGTATGCTAAAATCACTTTAGGAAATGTAAAATTTGGGGCTTTTCCTTTCGTAATTTTGACCAGTAATGGAGAACGGGAATTTCCCCCTGCTTTTCTGCGACGATGTTTGTGTTTAGAGTTGAAAGAACCCGATAAAGATGAGTTAACAGCGATCGCTATAGCTCATTTAGGAGAAGATATTGTTGAGAAGGCAGAAGATATAATTGAAATATTTCTCAAACGGCGGAATAAAGGACAGTTAGCGACAGACCAATTATTAAATGCCATCTATCTATTGAGCGGTGAAAAATCTCCATCTGATTCTAAACGAGAAGAGTTGGTAGAAAAAATACTCCAATATTTGACCTACTCTGAAGAGGGGGGTGCATATAGGTGGGATGAATATGATGAATTTTAGGTTTGGAGAAAAAAGAAGTATGAAGTATTAAAAATGAGATTTACCTGTTCCAAAAAGATTCATCCCTTGATTCAGCAACGCCTAAAGAACTATGACACAAAACAATGATTCTCGTTCTGATATATCTCTAGAGGAAAAACTACAACGTCTGCTAAATATCCTTGAAAAAGTCAAGTCTAACTTAACTGGTAGAGAGTTGGCAGAAATTCTGTGGTTTGCTGTGCAAATAGAGGGTGGGAAACCACTACAAACATCTACATCTGCTCAATTTCCAAAACAACTATTTCCTGAACACCAAATAGAAGCGCCATCTTCTCCAAGCAAAGACATCCCAGAAACTTCTGCTTCTCAGACAAAAACAGAAAAAGCTGCTGAAGTATATTCTCCCAAAACCAGCACTAAAAGATGACGGAGGAGTCAGGAGTCAGGAGTCAGAAGTCAGGAGGGAAGAAAGAAGGAAGAAGCAAGAAAAAAGAAGAGGAAAAAGAGAAAGTTTTTTTATCACTAATTATATTGAGCCAGAATTTATACTTACTGTCAAAGCTGTCTGAAACAGTTTATATTCATTAAAACCCCTTCATGAAAGCTGAAAGCTCACAGCTAATAGCTGAATGCTTACCTTATGTCTTTTCACCCTACTCCCTACTCCCTACTCCCTCTTTTCCAAAGATTAAAGTCTAATTGCTGCTCCCGGTCCAATGGGAATTCCGAAAATAAACCAGAAGATAAATAAAGCTGACCAAGATATTAGGAAAGCTAAAGAATAAGGTAGCATTGTAGCAATTAAAGTTCCCATTCCTGTATTTTTATCGTATCTCTGAGCGAAGGCAACAATAATTGGAAAATAAGGCATTAGAGGCGTAATAATATTAGTTGTAGAATCTCCAATTCGATAAACCATTTGTGTCAACTCTGGTGTATAACCAACTAACATTAACATTGGCACAAATACTGGAGCCATAATATTCCATTTAGCTGATGCAGAGCCAATAAATAAATTAATAAAACCACTAACAATGATAAAACTTATGAGCAAAGGCAACCCAGTAAAGCCAGTAGCTTTGAGAAAATTTGCACCATTAATAGCTAAGATAATGCCTAAATTACTCCAACCAAAATAAGCGACAAATTGAGCAGCAAAAAATGATAAAGCAATATAATAACCCATTAAACTCATAGCCTGAGTCATACCTTGAGCAATATCTTTATCGCTCTGAATTGTACCTGCTCCTTTTCCATAGACAATACCAGGCAGAATAAATCCTACCATTATTATTGGTACAATTCCCTGGAAAAAAGGAGAAGGAATAATAGTTAAAGTTTCCGGGTCGCGCAAAATTCCTTCAGGAGGTAAAATTAATATTAATAAAAGTGCTACAAAAGCCAATAAAGAATATCCAGCCCAACGCAAACCTTTTCGTTCAGCAGTAGTCAATTCTGGAATTTCTTCTTGATTAATTTCTCCATGATATTTACCAAGACGAGGCTCAACAATTTTATCCGTAATATACCAACCAACTAAAGTAATAACAAATGTAGAAACTACCATGAAATAATAATTAACTGCTGGATTAACTGTATATTCAGAATTAATTAATTTAGCCGAATTTTCAGTAATTCCTGCTAATAAAGGGTCGATAGTTCCAATTAATAAATTAGCACTATAACCTCCAGCAACTCCAGCAAAAGCAGCAGCTAAACCTGCTATTGGATGACGTTTATATGCTAAAAATACTAAAGCAGCAAGAGGAGTTAAAACCACATATCCAGCATCAGAAGCAAGATTAGACATTACACCACAAAAAATAATCGCTGGAGTAATAAACTTTGCCGGAGCAACTAACACTACCTGACGCAGTAGAGCAGAAATTAATCCTGTAGACTCTGCAACTCCTACCCCTAACATTGCTACAAGTACAGTACCCAGGGGAGGGAAATTAACAAAGTTACTCACCGCTTCAGTAATTATTCTACGGATACCTTCAGGAGTAAATAGAGAGACTGCTTGAATAGTTTCTTTAGTTGCAGGATGTACAACAGATAGATTTGTCAAATTAGCGATCGCGCTAATCAAAATTACAGCTATAGAAAGATAGAAAAATAATGTAATGGGGTCTGGCAGTTTATTGCCAACTTTTTCAATAAAAATAAGTGCTTGATTAACTATGCCCAACTTTTCAGACTTTTCTGGGGGCGGTGTTTCTGCCATCTTGACTGTTTCCTTTTGAGATGAAAAATACAATTTCTCATCATCATACTATCGGAAGGAGGAAGGAAGAAGCAAGAAGGAAGAAGGAATAAAATTAGCATAAAACTCTATTGCGCGATCGCTTCCAACTCCTCATAAAAATATTTTTGTCCCATTGGGGAATTTGTATATTATCATTTTCTTTGTGGGTTTAATACCCCACCGTCAACGGGGGTGTTCACGCATTACTTGGGGGAGCGAATCCCCATGTAATTTTCCTCCTGTCTCCAGTATAGCTGTCTCCTGTCTCCTTCTTCAAATTACTAATCAAGTGTACTACATAATTATGTTTTGGCCTAGTCAAGAGTAATTGCCTCAAACTCAAATCAGTTAAAAATTTTTTTTTCCTTCCAACCCTTGAAATTTTTGTCTTATATTATTTATGTAGTATAAAAATATAGATCAAAGCAAACCAAGTCATCTGTACCTTAAAAACAAAATAGATACTACATAGTTATTCATAGCCTTGTGGACAACTAAATAAGTCACTCTGATTCTCAGTCAGAGACAAGAGCATGGAAACTAAAATGTCTTGAGATAGGGTTGCTATGAAAATCAGCAAAAATGATGATGTAATTTTTATGATATGATGTCAACAAAATTAAATATCTAAAATAACATTAAATTCAGTAATTTATTAAGAAGTAAAATATGAAATTTTTATACCCATTAACAGCGACATTATTAACAGTATCCTGGTTAACTATTCCAGTATTTGCTCAATCTAAATCTAATTCAATGGAACGCATCAAAACTATTCAGCGTTTATTAAGTACTTATGAGTGTCAAGGTTGTGATTTGGGCGAAGCGGACTTAAGCGAAGCGGATTTAAGTGAAGCCAATTTATTAGGAGCTAACTTACAAAAAGCAAACTTGAAAGGAGCTAATTTAAGAGGTGCTATTCTCAGCGGTGCTAATTTGATTGAAGCAAATTTAGCAGGGGCTAATTTATCAGGTGCAATTATGCATGGTACAACTATGCAAAAGGCAGATTTGACAGATACTAATTTATCTTGGGCTGATTTGTACCAGGCATATATGGAGGAAGCTAAGTTAAACAGAGCTAATTTATCTAATGCAAATCTTAATCAAGCAAAATTAGAGCAAACAGATTTTTGTGGAGCTACTCTACCTAGTGGTAAAAAAGGAGATTGCTCTAATGACAAAAAATAGAGATTGCTCTAATGGCAAAAATATAGAGGTTATCGATTGGAGTTTTTATGCAAAGGTTTTGATACAGTTGAATTTACTATTTTGTTAAGTATAATTTAATACTACAGCAGATATTTCATCAACTACTTTAATTCGTCCTCTATAAATTGAACGAATTAGTCGGTCTATTGAGCGTTTTTCATATTCTTGTAAAGATTCATCAAATATAGCAGCCATTAATCCATAGCGGTCAGCTAGGGTAATGTAGCCGTTTTCATTGGCTTGAGCAAAAAGGTCTCCTAACGCACATGGAAGAAGATAGACAGGAGGATCTACAGACATAAGAATCACCTTTAAATTCTAGAGTTATAGTATTAATAATTTTCCATCGTTACATACTTATGCAACATTAATATAGTAAGTGTGATCACTTACTACATTTAGTGATTTTAATCACTATTAGTATGTGACAACTAACAATGGGCTTAGTGACTTATGTTGCAAATCACTAAATTTAAAATTTTCCGGAAAACTGTACTAAGTATTAGGAATATATTAGGTGTACCTTAACCTTGTGGGAGCAACAGTATAACCAAAGTTCAATACTTTACTAACCATATTCTCAAATTTCAGGCTGAAAATTTTGATACAATTTTAAAAAAAAATCTGTAAAAAAGTGTTGACAAAGCTGATAGAAAAAAGTTAATATAATATCAAAAGCAAAAGACAGTCAGCCTAATCCGGCAAGTAAAGACACAGTAAGAGTGTAGCTGGAGCGGAGGAACCAAATACAGGGGGCTTATCTCTGATTAGAAGTCTTTGAATGTAGAAAAACAAAGATACAGAGAAGGGAATCTCTCAGCCCTAGCCCGTCAGCTAACTTCGTAGGCATTGAGAGGAGAATGAAGAGCCAACTTTCTATGAAAATTTAGACAGATTGTCAATTCAGTATCCTTGGTTTGTATAGGTCTGATTTGTTGCGCCCGATCAACCTGACTCTGACGATCTAAAATAATGTTAGAAAAACTGAATATTCCCTTTTTTGCGACGCTTGCCGTAGTTATTGTAATACCTCAACAAGCTGTATGGAAGCGCATCTGTCGCTTCGTCACGCCTGAATTAGTTTTATTACCGGCATTAGGATTTTTTTGGACTATAGTGTTGTGTTCTATGGTTAATACCTTTTTAACAACCTTCATACCCAGTCCTTGTTTACCAGCAGTTATCAGCACAGCTATAAATGTTTCTAAAGTTTCCAGAGGATACTTAGGAGTAGCTCAAGCTTTCTGGCAGTGTTCTGGTAAAACTCAGAATGTAAATGCTCTGTCTATTCCGCAAGTTGGTTCTCAACTAGAACAAGCTTACGCATCTGTTTAACACATATTATTGCAACATTATATTTAATAGGTACTACCTTACATGATAAAATCATTGCAAGGTAGTACTTGTCATTTGAAAAATCGGTGTTGGTAAATTATAGCGCTGTGCGTAGGCAACAGGCAACAGGCAACAGCTATTCTGGAGGAATAAATTGCTGATAATATAGATTTTTAGCTATTTAGCCCCTCCTGCAATTTGTAAATATACCAGCGCTCATTGCTATACAAGATGAAAATTGTAGGGGCAATCCCCCAATGATTAACCGGGATAGGTTATATCATGTTCCCCCTCCGGGGGAGCTACGCTAACGGTTGAATACTTATAAATGACTGTTGTGAGTCCTCAGGAGTCAGGAGGAAATATTGGAGAAAAAGAACAAATATTGGTATTGGGGGTATTGATAATTTAAGTATTTGTTTGGTACTGTCAATACCCGGTTAGAGGAAATATTATTTATATTACTCTAGGAGAGGGAACAGTTTATGTTGAATATGATGGTATAGAACAGGGTATTACTCAAGATTTAATCGACCAAGGCATTCCTCAGAATAATATAATTTTAGGACATTTATGGGAAATGAATGCTGAAAATTTCAGGGAAGTTGAGTCAAATTATTAGCAGCAGCAACGGAACGAGTTAAGGAGATATTGGCAAATTTGACAAATCACTAATTATAACTTTAATATTACAATAGCAGGGCTATTCTAAAAAAAATTATGACACAATTAATCAAGAATTCTCGGCCTAAAAAAAATAACATATTTTCTACAAATTCTCTTTCTGCTGAAGAATTAGAACGACGAGCAATTGAAAGAAAAAAGCGTGGAGAAAGCTGCTTTAAAATATTTGAAAAAATCCGACCGCGACTGATTAAAAATTATTACAATTGGTTCATTGCTATTGAACCAGAAAGTGGTTATTATTTACTTGACAATGACTTGAAAAATTTGATGAAAAGATTAACGATATATTGTCCTACAAGTCAGTTAGTAACTTATCGGATTAATGAAACAGGAGCTTGTGGGAAAATCTAAATGATTTCTGGGAGATTTGGAGAGGAAGGAGAGCTAATATTTGAGATTGAACTAATTGCTAAAAATGGTGAAATTATTCCTGTTGATACTATTTTAGACACTGGATTTACGACAGGTTATTTGGCAATCCCGACTCAAGATATAGAAGTTTTGGGGTGGGAAAAAATTCGTTCAAATATAATGTTAAGTACAGCCCAAGGGATGGCATATTTTGATATTTATGAAGGTCGGATGATAATGGACGAACAAGAATTTACAATTCCAGTTCATGCAGGGGATAATTTACCAGAAATATTGATAGGTGTTCTTTGGTTAGATGCAGTACGAATAGTTATAGATAAAGGGGCGGGAATTTTAACTCTGGAAATCAAATAGTTAGGTGATTTGAAAGATTGCCACGGGGGGTTTAACGTTGAGCAGACAAAAATAATTGCTTTTCCCGTCCCCCTCGCAATGACGTAATTAAGTAACTGATAACTGAAATAACCTGCATATCTTCCTTGAAACTAGAAATATAATAGTATTGAAAATTTCTAGTTGTGAGGCAAGGGTTAAATCTATGGTTTCTCCCAAGAGGTGGTTGTCTATTCTCAGTGTTAATAGTCTGATGTTATTTAATGTCAGTTTTCCTCTATTAATATTGCCTAGTATTGTCAATGGGGCAGAAGTTATTGCTCAGACAGACAAGAGTGCTGAAGCGGAAAGATTATTGAGGCAGGGATATGAACTACTTAAACAAGGAACAGCAGAATCTAAAAAACAGGCAATAGAAATATCGGAAAAAGCACTGCAACTTTATCGGGAAGCTGGTAACAAAACCTGGGAAGCTTTGACGCTTCTAGGTATTGGCCGTGTCTACAGTGATTTAGGAGAAAAACAAAAGGCACTGGATTACTTCAATCAATCCCTGACTCTATGGCAAGAAGTGAAAGATCAAACAGGGGAAGCTAGGACTCTCACTGATATTGGCGGTATCTACGATGATTTAGGAGAAAAACAAACAGCACTCAACTACTACAATCAATCCCTACCACTATTGCAACAAGTAAGAGATCAAACAGGGGAAGCTAGGACTCTTACTGATATTGGCCGTGTCTACAATGATTTAGGAGAAAAACAAACAGCACTCAATTACTTCAATCAATCCCTACCACTATGGCGACAAGTGGGAAATAAATCAAGGGAAGCTGCCACTCTCTATAATATTGGCGGTATCTACGATGATTTAGGAGAAAAACAAAAGGCACTCGATTACTTCAATCAATCCCTACCACTATGGCAAGAAGTGAGATATCAAACAGGGGAAGCTAGGACTCTCACTGATATTGGCGGTATCTACAATGATTTAGGAGAAAAACAAAAGGCACTCGATTACTTCAATCAATCCCTACCACTATGGCGACAATTGGGAAATAAATCAAGGGAAGCTAGGACTCTCACTGATATTGGTCGTGTCTACAATGATTTAGGAGAAAAACAAACAGCACTCAATTACTACAATCAATCCCTACCACTATGGCGACAATTGGGAAATAAATCAAGGGAAGCTGCAACTCTCAATAATATTGGCCGTGTCTACAATGATTTAGGAGAAAAACAAACAGCACTCAATTACTACAATCAATCCCTACCACTATCACGACAAGTGGGAAATAAATCTGGTGTTGCTATAACTCTCTATAATATTGGCGCTGTCTACAATGATTTAGGAGAAAAACAAAAGGCACTTGATTACTACAATCAATCCCTACCACTATCACGACAAGTGGGAAATAAAACAAGAGAAGCTGGCGTTCTCAATAATATTGGCACTGTCTACAATGATTTAGGAGAAAAACAAAAGGCACTCGATTACTTCAATCAATCCCTACCACTATGGCAAGAAGTGGGGGATAAATCTGGTGTTGCTACAACTATCAATAATATTGGCGGTATCTACAATGATTTAGGAGAAAAACAAAAGGCACTTAATTACTACAATCAATCCCTACCACTATTACAACAAGTGGGGGATAAATCAGTGGAAGCTGCCACTCTCAATAATATTGGCCGTGTCTACAATGATTTAGGAGAAAAACAAAAGGCACTTGATTACTACAATCAATCCCTGACTCTATCGCAACAATTGGGAAATAAAGCAGGGGAGGCTATTATTCTCTATAATTTCGCACTCCTAAAGCGCAGTCAAGGCAACCTCACCGCAGCATTAACAGACATGGAATTATCCATCAACATCATCGAACAACTCCGGAGCAAAATAGTCGCTCAAGACCTCCGCACATCGTACTTTGCCACAGTTCAAGATTACTATCAATTCTACATCGACCTCTTAATGCAACTCCACAAACAAAACCCCAACAAAGGTTATGACCGCAAAGCATTAACCGCCAGCGAACGCAGTCGTGCCAGAAGTTTACTAGATATCCTAGCAGAATCAGGAGCTGACATCAAAACCGGAGTAGACCCCCAACTCCTCGCTCAAGAAAAACAACTACTGCAAAAACTCAACACCTTAGATCAAGCGCGACAACTCAATACCCCAGGATACAACCCCGACCAACTCAAACAACAAATTGAAACCCTCAGCAACCAACTCCAACAATTAGAAGTCAAAATCAAACAAAATAGTCCCCGTTACGCCAACCTCAAATATCCAGACCCCCTCACTGCCTCAGAAATTCAACAACAAGTCATCGACAAAGATACCATACTATTACAATATTCCCTCGGAGAAGACCGTAGTTATTTATGGTTAGTAACTCCCACAGAAATTAGCAGTTATGAACTACCTCCAAGAACGGAAATAGAAGAATTAGCTAAACAATTTAGAGAAGAAATAACCTCTCTTTCCCCAGTACCAGAAACTGGAAATAAACTAAGTAAAATATTATTGTCGCCTGTAGCAAATAAATTAGAAAATAAACGACTATTAATAGTAGGAGATGGAATATTACAGACAATTCCTTTTGCAGCTTTACCACTGCCACAAAATCTCAATCAAACTAACTATCAACCCTTAATTGTCAACCATGAAATAGTCTCCTTACCTTCAGCTTCAAGTATTTCTATTCTCAGAGAACAAGTCAAAGGCAGAACCCCTGCACCGAAAAAAGTAGCCGTTTTTGCCGACCCAGTATTTGCAGATAATGACCCCCGATTTCAAACAACTTCTCAAACAAAAAAAGAAACCGAAACTAAGGATTTAATTGCAATGGCATTAACCCGTTCTCTAGAAGATTTTCTTGGTTTATCATTCTCTCGCTTAGAAGGAACCCGTCAAGAAGCAGAAGCAATATTAGCATTAGTACCTGATAATTTAGAACAACTATCTTTAGACTTCGATGCCAATCGAGAAAGCGCAATAAATCCCAACTTATCCCAATATCAAATAGTACATTTAGCTACCCACGGATTATTAAATGAAACTCAACCAGAATTATCAGGATTAGTGCTTTCTTTGTATGATAAAACTGGCAAAGGAAAACCAGGATTTTTACAATTAAACGATATATTTAACTTAGAAATGCCAGCGGAATTAGTGGTATTAAGTGCTTGTGAAACGGGAGTTGGGGAAGAAATAAGAGGGGAAGGATTAGTAAGTTTAACCAGAGGATTTATGTATGCGGGAGCTAAAATAGTAGTAGTAAGTTTATGGAGTGTGGCAGATAATTCGACTGCTCAATTAATGGAAAATTATTATCAGAAAATATTAGAAACAGGTAAAAATCCTGTGGAGTCAATGAGAGAAACTCAATTAGAAATGTTGAATTCATCAAATTGGAAAGCACCCTATTATTGGGCAGCATTTGTTGTGCAGGGTGAGTGGAATGAGTAGAAGTCAGAAGTTTAATAGGGGAGCCGTCGGATTGGCGACGTACAGAAGTCAGAAGTTAAAAGATGTAGGTTGGGTTGACGGAGGAAACCCAAAAAATTGCTTGAATAAACAACAACACCTAACAAAAATAGGTATCTGTTGGGTTGCGCGATCGCTTAACCCAACCTACTTTTAAATTTTGATGTTAGAATATTTATAATAATCACTAAATAATTTAGCTAATGTCAATGAAAGCAATAGAAACTAACGGCAAAATTGATAAAAATGGCAATCTAATTTTAGAACATCCTCTAGAAATAAATACTCCTACAAATGTACGAATTATTATTCTTGTACCAGAAGATTCTGAAACTCAAGAAATAGAAACTAATCAAACTAATGAAGTTAATTTTGAAAAAGCTATGAATGCTTATCAAAAAATTAGTGAAAAATATAAAAATGCTTTGCGAGAGTTAGCCAAATGAAAGAACCTATTTGGATAGATGAAATTATTGCTAAAGCTATTCATGCAGACCAAATTATTCAACATGGAGGAAGTCCAGAAATTAGAGATGAAAATTTACTTTCTGCTAGTTTAGCTAGACCTCGACATTTATTTACTTATGGTCAACCGAATTTATTTGAACTTGCAGCAGCTTATGGTTATAGTCTAGCTAAAAATCATCCTTTTATTGATGGAAATAAAAGAACAGCTTTTGCAGTTATAGCAACTTTTTTACTGGTTAATAATTATTTGCTAGAAGTTCCCGAAACAGAAGTTGTAAAAATGATGGAACAATTAGCAAGTGGAGAAGAAAATCAAGCATCTCTAGGGAAGTGGTTAGCAGAAAATTCTGTATAAATTTAAGCATTGAAATAATATTTAGTTTAAATTAGTTTAAAATTTTAGCAAAACCGAGAAATAAGGAATAATTCAAAATGCCTCTCATCTCTCGCCGTCATTTTTTCCAATTTGCTAGTTCAATACTTGCCACCCTTGGTATAAGTCAATTAAAATTTCTCTCCCAAGTCGAAAATTATGGCAAAGTATTAGCTCAAAGTACCCCACGCAAACTTGCTCTATTAGTAGGAATTAATAAATATAAAAAAGCCCCTTTAAGAGGTTGTGTATATGATACAGAAATGCAACGTCATCT
Organism: Okeania sp. SIO2F5; assembly: GCF_010692685.1. NCBI lineage: Bacteria > Bacillati > Cyanobacteriota > Cyanophyceae > Oscillatoriales > Microcoleaceae > Okeania > Okeania sp. SIO2F5. The sequence goes on from NZ_JAAHGU010000016.1 coordinate 81,933, forward strand.
ATTAATTCACCGCTTTGGTTTTAATCCAAAAGATATCTATATTGTTACTGATGAAAAAGCAACTCGCCAAGGTATTTTAGAAGCATTTGAAGAACACCTAATTAAACAAGCAAAACCAGGAGATGTAGCAGTTTTTCATTATTCCGGTCATGGTTCCCACGTCAAAGATCCTAATCCTATTGTCAAAACTTCTTTCATGGATGGTAGTGGTTTAAGTGGTACATTAGTTCCAGTAGATAGTTCTCTGCCTCAAGGATATCCTAATGTTGGTGGTACTGTTAATGATATTATGGGGCATACTTTGTTTCTACTTACTTCAGCTTTAAAGACAGATAATTTTACCGGAATTCTTGATAGTTGTTTTTCGGGAATGACGACTAGAGATTTTACTGTTCGTTCTCGTGCAGGAGGGGAAAAAATAGAAGTTGTATCCCAAGAAAAGGCTTATCAAGAAAAATGGTTATCTCGGCTCGATATGTCTGAAGATGAATTTGTGAAAGGTTATCAAAGTGGTGTAGCAAAAGGAGTAGTTTTTGCTTCTGCTAAACCTTTTCAAACTGCTAAAGATGTGAAAATTCTTGATTTTCATGCTGGAATTTTTAGTTATTTATTCACACAATATTTATGGCAAGAAACAGCTACACCAAAAGAGGCGATCGCTTATGTTAATCGACAAATTCCAGCTAGGTTAAAACAAAATCCACTTTATGAAGTTAAGAAAGATACTAAATTAGACAGTAAAGCTATATATTTGACTGAATATTCTAGTCCTGTTGCTAATGCAGTAGTTACAGAAATTAAGGGCGATCTAGCTCAAATTTGGTTAGGAGGATTAGATATAAAAAAAATTGCTGAATTAACAACAGGTGCTGTATTTAATGTTGTAAATTCAAAAGAAAAATCCGCTGCTAAATTAATTTTTGAATCTCGTGATGGTTTATTGGGAACTGCAACAGTTAAAGGTATTGTTAAGCCTGGTTCTCTATTACAAATTTAAAAGGAGTCAGTCCTCAGGAGTCAGGAGGCAAGAAAGAAGAAGAAAGAGAAAGTTTTTTTGATCACTAATAGACATCTCCAATCATAAAAAATCAAATCAATTATCGCACATAAATTATCAATTATCATTTTCTTTGTGGGTTTAATACCCCACCGTCAACGGGGGTGTTCACGCATTACTTGGGGGAGCGAATCCCCATGTAATTTTCCTCCTGTCTCCAGTATAGCTGTCTCCTGTCTCCTTCTTCAATTCCCCCTACTCCCTACTCCCTACTCCCTCTTTACTCCCTCTTTTCTGGAGATATCTAATTATCCAGACATGATATAACTTCTGACTGTCTTGAGTGTGTCTTATAGCAATGAGCGCTGGTATATTTACAAATTGCAGGATGGGCAAAATAGCTAAAAGTCTTATATTATCGGCAATTTATTCCCCCTTCCGGAGCTGTTGCCAGATGAGCTGTTGCCTGCGCACAACGCTATAAATTCTGGAGGCGATGTGTGCGGAAACATTTCCGCACCAGAAAAGCGCCGCAGGAGACCTCAGAATTACACACTCACTTCTAACTTCTGACTTCTGACTTCCCTACGCTCCACCCCGTAACTTATCCAATACACTCTTGTCCTGTAACGTTGAAGTATCCCCAGCAATTTCCTGACCTGCCGCCAGAGACCGTAACAACCTTCGCATAATCTTACCAGAACGAGTTTTAGGCAAATCCTCAGTAAAGCGAATCTCACCAGGACGAGCGATCGCTCCAATCTCCTGGACAACGTGCTGCTTCAATTCCTTCTCCAAAGTCTCACTTGCTTCGCGATCGCCTTCTAAAGTCACAAAAGCCACAATATCCTCACCCTTAACCTCATCAGGTTTACCAACAACTGCCGCCTCAGCAACAGCAGGGTGAGACACCAATGCCGACTCTACCTCCATAGTACCTAGACGATGACCGGCCACATTAATCACATCATCAACACGACCCATCACCCAAAAATAACCATCCTCGTCTTTGCGAGCACCATCACCAGCAAAATAAAGATACTCACCATTCTTCGGACTCAGATACTCCCAATAAGTACGACGGAAGCGATCGTCATCACCATACACAGTGCGCATCATGGAAGGCCAAGGATGTTTAATCACCAAATAACCACCACTGCTACCATCCACTGGATCTCCTTCCTGGTTAACAATATCAGCAATAATGCCAGGAAAAGGTAAAGTCGCCGAACCTGGTTTAGTCGGAGTTGCACCGGGTAGAGGAGTCAGCATAAATCCACCTGTTTCAGTTTGCCACCAAGTATCAACTATTGGACACCGCTCCCCACCAATAATGCGATGGTACCACATCCAAGCTTCTGGGTTAATTGGTTCTCCTACTGTTCCCAACAAACGTAGAGAAGTTAGATTTCTGGAGTTGGGATGTTCTTCTCCCATTTTCATTAATGCCCGGATAGCAGTAGGAGCAGTGTAGAAGATGGTAACACCATATTTTTCTACTACATCCCAGAGACAACCAGGATTAGACGCTCTAGGTGCGCCTTCATACATGAGGCTAGTGGCACCGTTGGAAAGGGGGCCATAGACAATATAACTGTGACCTGTAATCCAACCTACATCCGCAGTACACCAATATACATCCGTGTCTTGGAGGTCAAATGCCCATTTATTGGTAACGTGGGTATAAAGATTATAACCGCCTGTAGTGTGTACGACTCCTTTGGGTTTACCTGTTGTGCCACTTGTGTACAAAATAAATAGCATATCTTCACTATCCATCGGTTCCGCTGCACATTCGCCAGAAGAACCTTTTTGGAGTTCATGCCACCAATGGTCTCGCCCAGACTCCATGTGAATTTCTTGGGCAGTGCGTTTAACGACTAGAACATTTTCCACAGTGGGGGCACCTGCTGTTAGTGCTTTGTCTACTTGCTCTTTGAGAGGAACAATAGCATCTTTACGCCAACCTCCATCAGCAGTGACGACTAATTTAGCCTCAGCATCGACGAGGCGGTTTTTTAAGGCATCAGCACTGAATCCACCAAAAACAACAGTGTGGGGAGCGCCTATTCTTGCACAGGCCAACATAGCGATTGCTGCTTCAGGAATCATCGGCATATAAATACCCACGCGATCGCCTTTTTTCACTCCCAATTGTTTAAATACATTTGCCATCTGGCAAACTTCCCGATGGAGTTGGGCGTAGGTAAGGGTGCGAGAGTCTCCGGGTTCTCCTTCCCATATTAGGGCTGCTTTGTTTCGTCGCCAGGTGTTAAGATGACGGTCAAGGCAGTTATAGGAAATGTTAATTTTGCCATTAACAAACCATTTAGCAAAAGGTGGTTGCCAGTCGAGAACTTTGTCCCATTTTTGGAACCAGTCTAATTCTGTTTCGGCTAGTTCTGCCCAAAATCCTTCTGGGTCATTTCTAGCTTTTTCGTAGAGTTGTTTGTATTCCTCTATGCTTTTAATATGGGCTGCTTGGGCAAATTGTTCCGGTGGTTGGAAAAGACGTTTTTCTTCTAGGATTGATTCGATAGTTGATTCTGACATTTGTTTTTTGTATTTTATAGTTACTTCTAATAATTATTGTTAACCTAGAATGAACATCAGAATCTTTATTTTTTTTAAGCTAGCTTTAAGATTTGTAGAGGGTAATACCCATCTGTCTTGTGTTCAAGAATCAATACCATTTAGAAAGAAATTAGTCAATAGATGAAAGTATTTTAATCTCAATATTTGTAGAAATATTTTGAGTAGTTTTGAAGAAGGCAGCTATGCTGAAGGCAGCTATGCTGAAGGCAGCTATGCTGAAGGGAAAATTGCATGGGGACTCTAACCCCAAACAATTTTGAGCACCCCCGTTGACGGTGGGGTATTAAACCCATAAGGGAAATGATAATACAGGAGCCATAAGTCAGGAGAGAAATTGGGATGGGAGTGAGAATCTCAACCTATTGCTAGAAGATGGGGTATTTAACCCAAAATCAGCAAGGGCCTCATCAAGAAAATTCAAAAAACATTCTGATTAATTCTGGCTCCTGACTCCTGAGGACTGACTGCTTATCCCGAAGGGGCGATAATATCCTAATAGTTAACCCTTTATACTGTTAATCAAGCGCTACAATATTTATAGTGATATAAAAAAACTTTTTTACAGATTCTAAGATGGGTCTTAATGTAGGAGGATGATTGCAAGCAAGAGAAATCGAGCCTAAGCTAAAACAACTTAGCAATCTTGCCTGGTCAACTGAACCTGCCTTAGCCCAGAGGTTAGATGAAGTAACACGCTGGATTAAGGATATTAGGCCAGGGTTGCTAATGCAGAAAGGAGTCTTAGTAGGATTTTTGTTAGAATTAATCAAGGATGGAGAATTTTGGTTGAAATTGCAATCCTTAACAAATGAAGAAAGGCAACTATTTTTAAAACATCTTCCATCACCAGTATCTTACTGGTATGAAAATCTTTTTCCAAAATGGTTTAATGAAAATGATCATAAATTTTATATATGGAAACAAAAGTTAAGATCGGGGGAATTTAATCAAGAAGATGCTGAAATACTAAAATCTGTCTCTCGTCAGATTAAAAGTCGTGACGGGTGTGTTGTTCATCGTTATATAGCAGACTTGTCTATGGCAACAGATGTAATTGTGAGTAGTAGCACAGGTAAGCCTCTCTGTGTTCAACTTACTACTATGTCCGGAGAATTATGTAATCATAAGTATAAGGAATGGAAAGATACACTACAGCAATGGAAAATTAGAAGGGGTATTTTTGTTAGTTATAATCCCGGACAGGATCGCTCAGTTATTCAATTAGTAAATCTTGTTCTGCATAACAGCAAACATTTAACGGAGGCTAAATATATTAAATTTTGTTTTAGATAGGAATTTGCTCAATTCCTATTATATTTCAACTTGCACATCAAACTACACATTTTAACACTAGGCAGGATACATGGTAACAATTAGCAAAACTCTGTCAAATAAAGAACGTTTAGAAAAAGTTTGGCACGCTCTCCAAGAGGCTCAACAATTACAAGAAGACCGACTAACTTGGGGAATAAATCATGTCAATTTATACGTGGAAAATATTGATGGAGATTGGCTGGAAAAATGGGGTGAAAATGAAGAGGAATTAAGTGAAAAGTTACCAATCAATTCATAAGTTTCCAACAAGTCAAAGTTTAAAAGACAAAAGTCAAAAATAATTGGAGAAACAGTAACAATGACTGAACTAAAAGTTTAGGATGGTATGAGCGATCGCCTTGATATTTTGCGATGGAGATGAAGAGCGATCGCTAGGAAAACTCAAGAGATACTTGGCTAAAAAGCAGAAGTTATATTATGTCCGCTTGAACAGTTATAAATAAACGACGGAGGACTCAGAAGTCAGGACTCAGAAGTCAGGACTCAGAAGTCAGGACTCAGGAGGAAATAAAAAAGAAGAAAGAGGAGGAGGAGGAGAAGGAGAAAGTTTTTTTATCACCCTCTTATCCGAACATGATATTAAAATTATCCAACACTCTCAGTTTTAGGCTTTTTATATGTTCTATAGCAGAAGGAAGAAAGAAAAATTGGCGTTGCTTAAATGTAATGATAATTAGACATCTACTCCACCCATAGGCATTAGGGAGTAGGCAGCTTTGCTGTAGGGAACCCACCCCTCGCCCCTCCCCCTCCCTAGAGGGGAAAGAATTGATAATTTCTTTGGGATATAGATATTGATTTTTGATTCTTGGAGATGTCTATTAGCTAAAGGTAAAATTGAAAAACTGATGTTTTGCGCCCAAAGTTAATCTCAAAATCATTACCACTCAGCAACGCCGAAAAATTTGCTGTCGTTTGATTTTTAAGCTTTTAGTATGTCCTAACCATTCCTTAGACTATTCTAACAGCTATAGCTACTGCTGTATGTAAAAAATGTCACGCCTAAAATGGAGATTTTTATGAGCAATTTTACAGAATTACCTGCAAATCTTCCTATCCCAGTAGATGATGGAACTTGTAATCACCTACAAGGTTTGTTTTTGCCATCACTTACTTTACCTTCAACCCATAACAGATATGTAGATTTATCTAAAATTTCAGGTTACGTCGTTATTTACTGTGATCCCATGATATCATGTCCGGTAGCATCGTTTGTGTATAATTGAAGAGGAGAAAAATAATTCCCAGGAGCGATCGCCATTATGCCAAGACGCTTAAGTATCCAAGAACACCTAAGTATAGATGAACTAGAAAGAA